>NZ_JBEZEZ010000027.1:0-113881 GCF_040649155.1 Streptosporangium sp. NPDC049046
GCGCGGGGGGGCCCGCCTGTTTTCCGGGGGGGGTGCGGGGGGGTGGGGGGCGGGGGGGGGGGGGTGTCGCCGTCGGCGGGGCGCACCCCGGCCCCACACCGGTCCCGTCCCTCAGCGGTCGACGAACCGCATGCTCTGCTCGTTCCAGCGCTCCCCGTAGACCTCATCGGAGGGAACGGCCGCCTCCACGGCGGCCAGGTCGGCCGGGGTGAGGCTCAGGAAGGCGGCGTCGACGTTCTCCTCCAGATGGGCGCGACGCCTCGTTCCCGGAATGGGGATCACGTCCGGCCCCCGGTGGTGCAACCACGCCAGCGCCAGTTGCGCCGCCGTGACCCGCAGTGAGGCGGCGAGCTCGACGAGACGGTCGGCCAGGGCGAGGTTGCGCGGCAGGTTGTCCGGGGCGAACCGGGGCAGCCCGAAACGCCGGAAGTCGCCCTCCTCCAGCTGCTCGGGGGAACGGATGGCGCCGCTGAGGAAGCCCCGGCCCAGCGGGGAGTACGGCACCAGCGCGATGCCCAGCTCCCGGCACGTCGCCACGATCCGGCGCTCGATGTCTCGCGACCACAGCGACCATTCGGTCTGCAGCGCGGCGATCGGGGCCACCGCGTGGGCGCGCCGGATGGTCTCGGGCCCCGCCTCGCACAGTCCGATCTCGCGGATCTTGCCCGCGGCGGCGAGTTCGGCCATCGCGCCGACGGTCTCCTCGACACCGACCTCGGTGTCGACGCGGGTGAGGTAGAACAGGTCGATGTGGTCGACGCCGAGCCGCCGCAGCGAGGCCTCACAGCTTCGCCGGACGTAGCGGGCGTCCCCTCGGACGGCGGCGCCGACGCCCGGTCCGGGGCGCACCACGCCGAACTTGGTCGCCACGATCGCCGTCTCCCGCCGCCCGGCGACGGCCTTGCCGACGAGCTCCTCACCGGCGCCGTGGCCGTAGACGTCGGCGGTGTCCAGCAGTGTCGCCCCGAGATCGAGGGCACGCCGGATGGTCGCGATCGACTCGGCCTCCACCGTGGCGCCGTAGAACTCCGACATGCCGAGGCAGCCGAGGCCCTGCGCGCCCACGGTGAGGGATCCGATCCTGCGCGTGGGAAGTCGTGTCAGGGTCATCTGCGTTCTCCGTCCCGTTACCGCAGGTAGACGACGATCGACGACTCGTAGGTGTCATGGGCGTCCTTGACCAGCGGCCGGAACTGGCGAAACCCGATGGCGCCGCGCAGCGGCCCCGCGACGACGACGGCGGGGAAGGTGGCGGCCTCGCCGGCGGTCAGCCGGGCGTCGTCGACCAGTCCTCCCGAGCGGATGACGTTGCCGTCGTTCAGCCGGATCTCCTCCCCGAAGTAGGCGATGAAATGGCCGTCGTGCTCCTGGCGGTAGAGCATGCGGCCCGCCCCTCTGGTGTGGCCGAGCGGCTCGCCGTCCGAGCCGAATATCTCAAGCCGCACGGTGGCGAAATCCTTCTCCGTGGGCGTCGTCCCGGTGGGGTCGGGATTACTGGAGTGGTATTCGACGACCTTCTCGGTGAGATCGCGCAGAATCAGCGACCGGCCCGGCCGGCCGAGGGCGCCGACCCTTTCCGAGGTGGTTTCCGGTGGCGCCGCCACGAGTGGCAGGGCCCAGGAGTTCACGGTGTCGAGCACCGGTGAGATCCGAGCGGAAAGCACGCGGAAATCCATGGTCGCCTCCTGGGCGGAATTCCGAGCCGCCGTCCGGAACGCGGAGGCTCGCAGGAACCGACATTAGAAAGAACGGCTCAAGTGGTCCTAAAAGCGCGTGGCGTAGTCGCGGCCGGCCGCTTTCCGCCGGGTCGCCAGGGCGAGTTCCATCCGGGAGCTGACACCGGTCTTCCGGTAGATCCGGGTCAGGTGAACGTCGACGGTCCGCATGCTGATGGTGAGCCGGTCGGCGATCTCGCGGCGCTTCATGCCCGTGCAGATGAGCAGCGCGATCTCACGCTCGCGGTGCGTGAGCCGGCCGAACATCTCCACGGGGCCGGTCTCGGGTTCGAGTTCCGCGGCGGACGGCCCGCTCGTCTGCCTGCCGAGCCAGTCGAGCATGGTCGCCGCCCCTGACCGGCGTGCCATCTCGGCGGCGAGCCTGGCCGTCCGGGACGACCGTTCGGCGTGTCCCAGCTCGCCGAGCACGCGTGCGGCCTGCCCCAGCGCGTAGCACTGCTCGATTCCCATTCCCGCCGACGCGAAGCGATCGGCCGCGTCCTGGTAGCACCTCGCCGCCTCGGCGAGCGAGCCCCGCACGCGGTGCAGATGCCCTCGGGTGAGGTCCGCGTAGGCGAGGTTGTGCGGCATCGGAACGGCCCGGGCGTGTTCCTGGCTGTTGTGCACCCAGCCGTCCAGGGGCATGCCGGCGTCCATTCCGGCGGCGCACAGCATCTCCCAGGCGGTGTTGCGGTAGGCCATGGGAATGGTCCGCAGCTCGGACCCCTTGCCCTCGTTGAGCAGGAGGGCGACGCAGTGCGCGGGGTCGTCGTCGAGCCACGCGCATCTGGCGAGGGTCAGCGCGGCGATCGAGGCGCTGCCGTTGACGTTGGCCTGCGACGGTGACTGCCTGGCCAGTGCCTGCTGGGCGAGGGACCTGGCCTTCCCGCTGCCCACCGGCTGCATCCAGACCTCGGCCGCGGACTTGAGCGCGACCGCCTGGGTGTGCCGCAGGGAGTTGTCAGGGCCGGACTCGATGATGGCGGCGTTGGCGGCCTCGCGGGCCTGTTCGAGCTGCCCGAGGTGGCGCTCGGCCTCACTGAGCAGCACCAGGAGCGCCGGGAGCAGGAAGATCCGCTGGCGGTGGCGGGCGACGTCGACGCCCCGCCGCACCTGCCGCTGGGCCTCCACGTAGCGGCCCAGATAGAGATGGGCGAGGACGACCACGAACAGGCTCTCCACGTGACACGCCACCAGGTGCTCCGGGGCGCGGTCCAGCGTCTCGCCCGCGGCGGTCGCGTCGGCCAGTGCCCGGTCCACCTCACCGGAGAAGGTCGCCTCCAGCGCCCGAAGACCGAGCAGGCCCGCGGCGGTGAGGTCGTCGCGGCCGGTACGGGCGACCTGAAGGGCCTGCTCCAGCTCGGCCCTGCCCGGTATCCGGCCGAGCATGGTCGTGCGGAAACCCCGCGCGAACACCAGACGCGGCCAGACCGGTGAGCGTCGCAGGTCCTGCCGGGCGAGATACTCGTTGAGCAGGCCGAGGGTCTGCGCGTCCTGGCTCAGCACCGCCTCGACCATCGACACGGAGGCGACCTGCCCGGCCAGCGTGAGCGGGTCCACCGAGCCACCGGACTCGTGCACCAGGAAGAGCAGGTCCCGGCTCTCGGTCATCCGCCCGATCCGCCCGAACGCGGTGCTCAGTGCCAGCCGGGCGCGCATCCCGATCTCGCTGGAGACGGGTGCCTCGGCGATCACCGGTGTGAGCCAGGAGACGCACTCGGCGACGTCCGTCTCCATGATCTCGTAGGACGCGTCCACGATCCGCGCCAGCTCGCTCGCGCGGACCCGTGACAGCGAGCTGACCAGGTGGAAGCCGAGCTGCTTGCCGGCCTGGCCACGGGCGGAGAGCAGGCCCAGGGCGCGCTGGTGGGCGCGGGTGGCCCAGCAGGGGTCGATCGTCCTGCGCAGCAGCGTGCCGAAGACCTCGTCGCGGACGGAGAACAGCGTGCCGATCGGCTCGACCCGCACCAGGTCACGCCGGACCAGGCCGCGCAGGGCGGCGGAGACCACCAGCGCGTCCAGTTCGGCGATCTCGGCGAGCAGTTCGACGTCGAACCGCGAGCGCAGGATCGCCGCGGCGTTCAGCACGTAGCGCTCGTTCAGCGTGAGGCCCCGGACCTCGGTGAGCACGGTGAACTCGAACGGGGCGACGGCGGTGTCGCTTCCGGACCACGTGCTGTGGTCGAGGGCCTGCAGGGCGCGGAGGCTGAACGGGTTGCCGCGGCTACGACGGCGAAGATCGTACGGAGCGGGGACGGGCGTCATGGCGAGCATCTGCTCGTCGCCGAGCGGCGCCAGCTCGATGCGCGCGGTGCGGCCGAAGGCCACGCCGAGGGAGACGGCCTCGGCCAGGGCCTCGGGCGTCTGCCGGGGACGCAGCGACACGACCACGTCCACCAGCGGCGGGGAGGCGCCTTCGGCGATCTCGGCCAGTTCGTGGATGGTTCGCTCGTCGGCGAGGTGGGCGTCCTCGATCACCACCAGCTCGCGGTCCGGCTGCCGCCGGTGCCGTGACAGGCCGGCCACCCCCGGCGGCTGATGGCGTTCCGCGGACAGCCGGGCACGCCGCAGCATCTTCCTGACGCTGTTCATCGTGCCCTCTCGGTCGCCGCGCGAGCAGCGGTAGACGGCGGCGGGCAGGACGGTCCACTGCCGGTCCCGCACGAGCGCGGAGAGCAGGTGCGTCTTGCCGGCCCCCGGTTCGCCGAACACGGCGACGAGACGCCCCTCGCCTCCTGGTTCCCAGGTCAGGTGCTGCAGTCTGTCCAGTTCGGCGGTGCGTACCACGGCGACGGAAGCGGTGTCGGAGAAGCTCTCTTCGTGCGAACTCATCTCTGTGAAGACCCCAGGCGTTCGTGAAAGAAAGACGGTGGGTGGCCCTGGCCGCGCTCCCTGGTGCGTACGGGCCGGTGTTTGCTGTGGTGACGGTTTGCGAGGTTCTGCTGCCGGTCCCCTGATCCGGCGATAACCACTATTAGCCTACCTAATTAGTTGGTTTTTATCACCACCTGTCGCCGATGGGGCGTGCGGGAGGCCGGTCGCCCGCCGTCGAGGGGATGGGTGGTCCGGTTGCGGGCCCGCTCAGGACCGGTGGTCGCGTGTGGTGATCCCCTCCAGGACGAGGAGCAGGAGGCGAGGGCTGTCGTCCCTGTCCGGCAGGGACTGCTCGCGCACCCAGGCGGCACCGCTGAGCAGGTCGAACAGTTCGCCGGGGGTCAGATCGGCGCGTACCAGGCCGGCGGCCTGCGCGGCGCGAAGCAGGTCCGCGCCGCCGTGATGCATCGCGTTGCACATGGCGTACGAGGGGGTCCCCTCGTCGTACATGCTCTGCGCGAGGATGCCGACCAGTCCTCGGAAGGTGCTGAAGTGCCGCACCGCCCGCTCCATCCACTCCGCCAGGGCCCCCAGCGGGTCGGGGGAGGAGAGCAGTCGCTCGGCGTGGGCGACGAGATCGGCCAGCCCGTCCCTGGTGGCGGCCTCCACCAGGGAGGCGCGGACGGGGAAGTGCCGGTACAGCGTGCCGATCGCCACGCCGGCCTGGGCGGCGATGTTCTCCAGGGACGCCTCGGAGCCGTCGGCCTCGAACGCCTTGCGGGCCGCGGCCAGGATCGCGTCGTAGTTGCGCCGGCCGTCGGCGCGTTTGGGGCGCTGGGCGATGTGGGGCGTGCCGGTCGTCATCGAACCTCCCGCTTGACATCCTGAGGCAGCCTCAGCTTGACTCTTCTCATCCAAGCTGAGACATCCTCAGTATAGTTCCGGCCTCTAACCTGAGGATGCCTCAGTATGTGTCCGGGCGATCGGCATCGGAGGTTTCATGAGTACCGACAGCGTCTCCGAGGGGATTCCGGCCAGGGACGCCCCTGCCCGGCCGTGGGCGCTCACGCTCACCGCGATCGTCGGCGCGGAGTTCATGTTGCAGCTCGATGGCACCATCGTGAACGTCGCGCTGCCGACCCTGCAGTCCGACCTGGGACTCTCGATCACCGGCGGGTCGTGGGTGCCGAACGGTTTCCTCCTCGCCTTCGGCGGGCTCCTGTTGCTGGCGGGCCGGCTCGGCGACGTGCTCGGCCACCGCCGGGTCTTCCTCGCCGGAATCGGGCTGGTCGTCGTGGCCTCGCTGCTCGCCGGTCTCGCGCCCAACCTGGAGGTCCTGCTGGTCGGCCGGGTCCTGCAGGGGGCCGGCGCGGCGATCGCCGGCCCGACCGGCCTGGCGCTGCTCGCGATCGTCTTCGAAGGAGAGCGCCGCCAGCGCGCCTTCGGCCTGTACTCCACCGTCACCGGCCTGGGGGCCTCCGCCGGCATGGTCCTGGGCGGTGTGCTGACCTGGGCGGGGGACTGGCGCTGGAGCCTGCTGGTCAACGTGCCCATCGGCCTGCTCATCATCGCCGTCTCCGTCAAGGTGCTGGGTCTGCGTGACGAGGCCACCCGGCCGCGCCCGCTCGGCCTGCCGAGCGCCCTGCTGGGCACCGCCGCCGTCACCGCCGCCGTCTACGGGCTGGTGCGCGCCGCCGAGAGCGGCTGGGGCGACACCGGCGCGCTGAGCTCACTCGCGGCGGCGGTCCTGCTGGCGGCGGCGCTGCTGATATGGGACCGGCGCACCGAGGAGCCGCTTCTGCCGCTGGTGGTCTTCGCCGGCAGGCAGAGGGCGGGAGCCCTCCTGTGCCTGCTGCTGCTCGCGGCGGTGCTCACCGGTTTCCTGATCTATCTGGTCCAGTACCTGCAGGGTGTGCTCGGGCTGGACGCCCTGCGCAGCGGGCTGGCCATCCTCCCCTTCGGCCTGGCGCTGCTCGTCGTCACCCAGCTGCTCACCAAGCACATCGCGAGCGTGAGCCTGCAGACCCGAGCGGTGCTCGGCCTGGTCGTGGTGCTGGCCGGGGTGGCCTGGCTGACCCGCCTCGACGCCGACGGCACCTACCTGACCGGCGTGCTCCCGGCGCTCGTCGTCATGGGACTCGGCGTCGGAGTCGCCATCATCCCGTTCAACATGATCATTCTGACCACCGCACCGCCCGAGTACGCGGGCGTCACCGCCGGCCTGCTGCAGACGGCGCTGACCGTCGGAGGGTCACTGGGCCTGGCGGCCCTGCTGATCCCGTTCACCGCGGGCGGCGCCGACATCGCGGCGAACATCTCGTCGGTGTTCGTCTGGGCCTGCGCGGCGATAGCGCTGGCACTGGCGGTGGCGCTGCTCTTCTGGTTCGGTCCCGGGGCGCGCCGGGCCGCGGCGGCCCAGGGCTGAGCGGGAGGTGAGCTCCGGCACCGTCCCGCGCGGGGGACGGTGCCGGAGGCATCAGCCCGCGATCGCGTAGTCGGTGTCCGCCTCGAGGATCGCGAACTGCAGCCTGCGCATCGTCCTGCGCGGATCGAGGCCGAGTTCCTCCCGCAGCGCCTGCCGGGCGGACTGGAAGACCTCCAGCGCCTCGGCCCTCCGGCCGGAGCGGTAGAGGGCCAGCATGAGGTGCTCGCGGAGGTTCTCGTTCAGCGGGTACTCCTCGACCCACGCCGACAGGTCACCGATCAGCTCCCGGTGCCTGCCGAGCCGCAGCGAGCAGCGCGCGACCGTCTCCAGGCACTCCAGTCGCACCTCCTCCGCCCACCGGGCGAAGGTGCCCACGATGAGCCCGTTGTTGATCCCCGCCAGGACCGGCCCGCGAAACAGGCCGGCCGCTGCGGCGGAGACCTCCAGCGCCCGCTCGGGCTCGCTCTCCGGTACGGCCCGCGCCTCGGCGTGCAGGGCCCGCAGGAGGAACACGTCGACCGACGACCTCTCGACCTCCAGCAGGTATCCCTGCGCGTGGGTCCGGATCGTCGCGCCCTCGACCGCCGGCTGGACGAAATTCTTGCGCAGGTGGGAGATGTAGACGTGCAGCGCGGCACGAGCCCGCCGGGGCGGCTCGTTCCCCCACAACTCGTCGATCAGCTCATCCGTCGAGACCGGCTGGTTCGCGCGGATCAGCAGGGTGGCCAGCAAGGTCTCCACCTTGGGCGCGTTGACCGTGCGCGTTCTCTCGTCCACCAGTTGCAGCGGCCCGAGCAGTTCGTATCTCATCTGTCTCCCGAGTGGCTTGAGCCTGGCATCAAGTGGTGATCGACCCTTTTTTGCCGGGTAGCGCCATTCTTGCGACGGATGAGCGGGTTGCCATCAGCGGAAGTGCGTACGAACCCACCGGCGAGTGCGTAGTCACCGCCCCCGCCGGAACACGCCCGGCTCCCGCCCCGGGTGGCCGATCTCCCGCACCGGTCACCCGGGGCGGGAGCCGGCCGCGACGCCGTGGCCGACTCCCGGTGAGAACGGAACTCGGGAGCCGAGCCGGTTGTCCCGGGCGCCGGGACCGCACGCTCAGCCGGCGGCGCCGAACCACCTGGACAGCCCGCCGAGCAGTTCCTGCTGGTCCTCGCCGACCCACGCCACGTGGCCGTCCGGCCGCAGCAGCACGGCGGGCACGTCCAGCTCCTCGCCGCCGTCGACGACGTGGTCGACCCGGCCCTCCCAGCCCGCCACCGAGAGCCGGCCGGTCTGGTCGAGCAGCAACCCGCGACCTTCGTGCGTCAACTCGTAGAGACGACCGTTCTTCAGCGCCACGTCCCGCATCCGCCGGCCGAGCAGTTCGTGCCCCCCGCCGAAGTCGTAGCGAACCCCGATCGCGACGATTTTTTCGATGAGATACCGGTTCACCTCCTCGAAGTCCATCAGTTCCGACAACAGGCGGCGCACAGAGCGAGGGCCAGGCTCGGTGGACAACAGCTCCATCTGGGCGCGGGTGTTGTCCAGCACGTCGGCGGCCACCGGATGCCGTTCGGTGTGGTAGCTGTCCAGCAGTCCTTCCGGTGCCCAGCCGCCGACCTCGGCGGCCAGCTTCCAGCCGAGGTTGAACGCGTCCTGGATGCCGAGGTTGAGCCCCTGTCCGCCGACCGGGGGGTGGATGTGCGCCGCGTCACCGGCCAGCAGCACCCGGCCGGTCCGGTAACGCTCCGCCTGCCGGGTGGCGTCACCGAAGCGAGACAGCCAGCGCGGTGAGTGCACGCCGAAGTCGGTGCCGGAGAAGACCCGCAGCTGTCGCTTGAACTCCTCCAGCGACGGCGGGGCCGAGCGGTCCTCGACCACTCCCTCGGCCGGAACGACGACGCGGTACACGCCTTCCCCGAAGGGGCCGAGGCCGAACCGCAGGTTGGTCTTGCGGACCTCGGCGACCACGGCGGCGACCGTCTCCGGCGGCACGCCCACCTCCATCTCGCCCAGCAGCGTGTCGTTCCTGGAGGGCTCGCCGGGGAAGGCGACACCGAGCAGCCTGCGCACCGTGCTGCGGCCACCGTCGCAGCCGACGAGGTAGCGCGAGCGCAGCCGCGTGCCGTCGGCCAGCTCGGCGGTCACCCCGTCCTCGTCCTGGCTCAGCCCGACCAGCTCGTGGCCGCGCCGGATCTCCGTGCCGAGCTCGGTGGCACGCTCGGCCAGCAGACGATCGGTGACGGGCTGCGGGATGCCGAGGACGTAGGGATGCGTGGTGTCCAGCCGGTCGGGCGCGGGCTTGGCGAGGCCTGCGAAGAAACCGCCGAGCGGGTGCTTCCTGCCGTTCGCGAGAAACCTCTCCAGCAGGCCACGCTGGTCCATCACCTCGATGCTGCGCACGTGCAGGCCGAGCGCGCGGACATACCCGGCCGGCTCCGCCTCCTTCTCCAGCACGAGCACGCGCACCCCGTGCAGCCGCAACTCGGCGGCGAGCATCAGGCCGGTCGGCCCGCCGCCGACGATGATCACGTCGATCATGAAGATCCCCCATTCGACAGAGTTCGCTTTCCGGCCGGCTGCTCCGCGTGGTCCGGCGGCGCGCACACCCGCGTCCTCGCGCCGGGTGCCCGCGACCGCACCGCGAGTTCCACCGGTGGTCCGGCGTCTCGCATGACCCGTACGTCGATCGGCGAAGAACGCGTACTTCGCGGACCCCTGATCTCCCCAGGTTCCGGCCTCGGGCCATGATTCTGCGGCAAGACCCGGGTCTTGCCGCAAGCCCCCCGGTGCGCTATACGTTGAGAGTGGCAGGTAGTGGGTGATTTCCCGAACTTCGCCGTTTGTCGATTTCACCGGTCGCCGTTCGTCGCGGCCGCGCGGTCTTCTCCCGAAGCGATGACGCGTCGCGTACGACGCCCGTCCAGCCGAGCCCGTTCGCCCAGGTCGTTGACGCCATCGTCCTCCGACCTCGTCTCCCGCCCGTTGCCGCAACCCGCCGATCCGGCCGGGCGCCGAACCGGGCGCCGCGAGATTCACGGCGGTGTCGTCGGAGAGTCCTTCTCAGGGGGCGGCCCCGTCGGCGGAGCGGCGCGGGGCGGGGGCGGTCGTGAAGCGCAGGGAGATCGGGGGAGCGAGGAGAAGGTGCCGGACCGGGGTTTCGGGGTTGGCGATGCGCTGGATGAGCAGGTCGACGGCGTGGGCGCCGAGCTGGTCGGCGGGGACGTCGGCCGCGGTGAGGGGCGGGTGGAGGTTCTCGGCCCAGTGCTGGGCCGCGACGCCGGTGATGGAGAAGTCCCGGGGGATCTCCAGACCGGCGTGACGCAGGGCCCGGTAGACGCCGGGGAGCGCGGCCTCGTTGATGGTGGCCAGAGCGGTCACCTCGGGGTGGTCGGCCAAAAGCCGCTCCACGCACGTGTGCCCCGCTGAGGCGTCGTCGGCACAGCACAGTTCGACGCCTGTCAGGCCACGTTCGGCGATGGTCCTGGCGAAGCCCGCCTGGGCGCGGTGGCCCGGCCCGTAACCGGCGGCGACGAGTTCGGCGGAGCGGTTGACCAGCGCGATGTGCCGGTGCCCGAGATCGGCCAGATGCTGCACGCATCGGGAGATCAGCGTCTCGTAGTCGACGTCCACCCAGCACATGTCCTCGGGCTCGGCGGTACGGCCGATGCCGACGAACGGCAGGCCGGTCTGCTGGAGCCGGGTGACCCTGTCGTCCCGCAACCGGATCTCCATCAGGATGATCCCGTCCACCCGGCTGCCGGTGACGACCCGCTCGAAGGAGCGGTCGTGCTCGCCGCCGGACGGCGAGAGCAGGACGTCGAGGTCGGCCCGGGCCGCGGCGTCGACCACGCTGGCCACGAATCCCAGCTGCATGTCGGTGAGCCGCTGGCTGGCCGGCGGGATGACCAGGCCCAGCGTGCGGGTGCGGCCCTCCTTCAGCGCCCGGGCGCTGGCGTTGGGCCGGTAACCGAGCTCGTCGATGACGTCCTGGATGCGTCGCCGGGTCTGTTCCGACAGCGAGCGTTTGCCGCTGAGCGCGTAGGACACCGTGCTCCGCGATACCCCTGCCCGCCGGGCGATCTCCCCGATGTTCATCGAGACTCCTCAAAAATCCGGGTCGACACAGACACATGATAGGTCGAATCGGTTCACCCGGGGAAAGCGGCCGGACACGCCATGTGAACGACGTGGCGTACGGGCCTCCGAGGTCCCGCCCTGAGGGGCGGGCGGAGGCGCGCAGAAACCCTCGGGGGCCATGCATGTCGGTCCAGGCACCCCATTGACCTTCGTCCCGGCGGGGCCTATGTTCATCGAATCGGTTCGACAAATCGATTCGACACGAGATCGAAACAATCCGGAAAAGTCCGTTGGCGGAAGGAAGACCCGATGAGATCAGCGGAATGGGGGCGGCGCGGCGCCGGAATGAGCCTGGTGATCTTCGTGCTCACGAGCGGTCTGGCCGCGTGTTCGTCCTCCGACGCCCCTTCCGGCGGAACCTCCGCCGACGCCTCCGGTGGCACCTACACGATCTGGGATCCGTATCCGCAGTTCGACGGCACCTCCGAGTGGGTGAAACTGCTCACCAAGTGCGGCACCGACGCGGGAGTCTCGGTCACCAGGACCGGTTACGACACCAGCGACCTGACGAACAAGGCCCTCCTCGCCGCCCAGCAGGGCAACTCCCCGGACGTGCTGATCGTGGACAACCCGGTGGTCTCGACGCTGGCCGAGGCCGGAGTGCTCAGCACGACCGAGGAGGCGAAGATCGACACCTCGGCGATCGACCCCAACCTCCTCGCGGCGGGCCAGAGCGGCGGCAAGACCTACGGGATCCCCATCGGGGCGAACACCCTCGCGCTCTACTACAACAAGGCGGTGCTGAAAGAGGCCGACGTCGACATCGCCACCGTGAAGGACTGGGCCTCGCTCACCGCCGCGCTGGACAAGGTGAAGGACGCCGGCAAGAAGGGCATCACCTTCTCCGCCATCGGCACCGAGGAGGGCAGCTTCCAGTTCCTGCCCTGGTTCTGGGGCTCCGGCGCGAACCTCACCCAGCTCGACTCCCCGCAGGCCGTCTCCGCCCTGGCGCTGTGGACCGACTGGCTGAAGAAGGGCTACGCCCCCAACTCGGTCATCAACAACACCCAGACCACCAGCTGGCAGGAGTTCGCGACCGGGGACTACGCCTTCGCCGAGAACGGCACCTGGCAGCTGGCCAACGCCAAGGAGGCCGGCTTCGAGTACGGCATCATCCCGATCCCGGCCGCCGACGGCGCCACCGCGCCCGCACCGACCGGTGGCGAGTTCGTCAGCGTGCCGGTGCAGAAGGACCCCGGTCGCTACGCCGTCTCCCAGAAGCTGGTGAGCTGTCTGACCAGCGCCGACAACTCGCTCACCACGACCACCACGCTGTCCTACATCGCCCCCACGGCGGAGGTTCAGGCCAAGCAGGTGGCCGCGACGGCCGACCTGAAGGTGTGGGTCGAGGCGGTGAAGGCGGCGAAGGGCCGCACGAGCGACGACCTCGGCACCAAGTACCCCAAGATCTCGCAGCCGATGTGGACCGGGGTGCAGAGCGCCCTCAGCGGTTCGAAGACCCCGCAGGAGGCGTTCGCGGAGGCCCAGAAGGCAGCGTCCGCCGCCACGAACTGACCGCGTCGGAGAGTCGGCGAAGGACGTCATGAACAACCCCACACAGACCGCGGCCTCCCGCTCTGTGCCCGAGCGTGGCGGGGCGGCGCGCGTCGCCGCCCCGCCACGCTCGCGTGACCGGCGGCCACGCTCCACCCAGTGGGCGGCCTGGGCGTTCCTGGCCCCGGTGACCACCTACCTGATCGCCTTCTACCTCTATCCGCTCTACCGCAACATCGACCTCAGCCTGCGCGACTACACGGTCCGCTCGTTCGTGCAGGGCGGGGCGGAGTTCAGCGGCCTGGACAACCTGCGCGAAGTGCTCGACGACCCGACCTTCGGGCCCGCACTCACCCACACCGTGGTGTTCACCCTGGTGTCGCTGGCCTTCCAGTTCGCCATCGGCCTGGCCCTGGCGGTGTTCTTCAGCCAGAACTTCAAGCTCTCGGCCACACTGCGCGCGCTGTTCCTGGTGCCGTGGCTGCTGCCCCTGATCGTGTCCGCCTCGACCTGGTCGTGGATGCTCAACAGCGACTCGGGCATCGTGAACGCGGCCCTGGGCTACGTGGGCCTGGGACCGGTCAACTGGCTCACCTCCCCCGACTGGTCGCTGGTCTCGGTGACCATCGCGAACATCTGGATCGGTATCCCCTTCAACCTGGTCGTGCTCTACAGCGGCCTGCAGGCGATCTCGCGCGACGTCCACGAGGCCGCCGAACTGGACGGAGCGGGCGGCTGGCAGAAGTTCTGGCGGGTGACCTTCCCTCTGCTGCGGCCGGTGTCGGCGATCACGCTGCTGCTCGGCCTGGTCTACACGCTGAAGGTTTTCGACATCATCTGGATCATGACCAAGGGTGGCCCGGCGGACTCCTCGACGACCTTCGCCACCTGGTCCTACCGGCTGGGGTTCGGCAACCTGCTGCCCGCCTTCGGGCCGGGCGCGGCGGTGGGCAACCTGCTCATCCTGATGGCCCTCGTCTTCGGCCTGATCTACATCCGCGTACAGCGAAGGCAGTCGCAATCATGACCGGCAAGAGGGTGTGGTGGAAGAGCGTCCTGGGAGTGGTCCTCACCGGGCTGATGCTGTTCCCGGTCTACTGGATGGTCAATGTCTCCTTCACCCAAGACCGGGACATGCGCAAGAGCCCGCCGCCCTGGTTCCCGTTCGACGGCACGCTGGACGGCTACCGGGCGGTCCTCGACCAGCAGATGCCCTACCTGGCGACCAGCCTGATCGTGGGCCTGGCCACGGTGGTGCTGACCGTGGCCATCGCCGCGCCCGCGGGCTACTCGCTGGCGAAGCTGCGTCCCAGGGGCGGCGGCGCGCTGAGCTTCGCGTTGCTGATCGCGCAGATGATCCCCGGAATCATCATGGCGATGGGTTTCTACGCGATCTATCTGAACCTGGGGGTTCTCAACTCGCTGCCCGGCCTCATCGTCGCCGACACCACGATCGCCGTCCCGTTCGCCGTGCTGGTCTTCACCGCGTTCATGTCCGGAATACCCCAGGAGATGCTCCAGGCGGCCACGGCCGACGGGGCGGGGCCGGTGCGTGTCTTCTGGTCGATCGTCCTGCCGGTCAGCCGCAACGCCGTCGTCACGGTCTCCCTGTTCGCCTTCCTCTGGGCGTGGTCGGACTTCGTGTTCGCCGGCACGCTCGACGGCGGTGGCACCCTGCGCCCGATCACCCTGGGGATCTACCACTACATCGGTAACAACAACCAGCAGTGGAACGCCATCATGGCGACCGCGGTCGTGGCCTCCCTTCCGGCCACGGTGCTGCTGATCATCGCGCAACGCTATGTCGCCGCGGGCATCACCGCCGGAGCGGTGAAGGACTGACCACTCCTCGCCCTTTCCCGCAGGGACCACCAGACCCGGCCGACCGACACGGGCCGCAGGCGTCGCCGCCACGCGGAACCCACATCGAGAAAGAGAGCTGAGTTCATGACCGTCGCCGCACCAGGCCCGGAGTTCTCCGTCCAGGAGATCCCCTTCAGCTTCCGAGGGTCCTGGTTCAACTTCTCACCCGTGATAGCGGAGAAGACCTACGCGGATGACGTGCATCTCGTGTCGCACCAGACGGGACTGCACCCGATCCTGCGGCTGATACCCACCGCCGGGGGAGTGCGCGCCGCGACGACCGTCGTGGCCACACCGCACCGGCTCACCTGGACCCATGACAGCGGGCAGATGGAACTCGCCTACGAGCGGCCGGACACGGCGCGGCTGCGCGGGCGAGGGCTCGGTCTGCGTCTCATCGCGGCGAATGCCGACCTGACCCCGTTCAGCGGGCCGTACCTCTACCGGGATCCGGTCGACGGGGCCCATGTCTTCACGGCCTACGAGACCGGGCGGCGCTACCGGGTCACCGTGTTGCGCGGTGACATGACCGACTGCCCGGGGGTGCAGGCGCTGGGCTCGGGGGAGCGCGGCGTCGTGCTGTCCGGTGACGGCGAGCCGTGGGAGATCGCGATCGAGGAGTACGGGACCTCCCGTCCGCCGTACCTGTCGGCGGGCACCTTCGAGCAGGCGGTCAAGTCGGCGAGGGCCGATTTCGAGTCCTTCGCCGAGGCGCTCGCGCCGTGGCGCGGCGCCGAGACGCCCGCCGCGGATCTGGCGGCCTACGTGCTGTGGTCGGCCACGGTGCGGCCGACCGGGTTCATCACCCGTCCCGCGGTGTTGATGTCCAAGCACTGGATGGACAAGGTCTGGAGCTGGGACCACTGCTTCAACGCGATCGCGCTGGCCGAAGGGGTGCCCGACCTGGCGTGGGACCAGTTCCGGCTCGTTTTCGACCATCAGGACGAGGGCGGTGCGCTGCCCGACTCCATCACCCACTCCGAGGTGCTCTACAACTTCGTCAAGCCGCCCATCCACGGCTGGGCGCTGCGCCACCTGCGAGAGCGCATGCCCCGGCTGCCCGCGGCCGAGCTGGCCGAGACGTATCGGAAGCTGGAGAGCTGGACCGGGTTCTGGCTGACCGCGCGCCGTGTTCCCGGGCAGGAGTTGCCGCACTACCAGCACGGCAACGACAGCGGCTGGGACAACGCGACCACCTTCGACCCGGAGCGGGTCGTCGAGACCGCCGACCTGGCGGCCTTCCTCGTGCTCCAGATGCGGGAACTCGCCCACCTCGCGGGAGAACTCGGGCTCGCCGAGAAGTCCGCCACGTGGTCCCAGGCCGCCGACCGGATCCGTGAGGCGCTCCTCGAAGAGCTCTGGGCCGGCGACCGGTTCGTCTCGCGTGGCGCGCACTCCAGGCGGACCTGGTCCAGCGACAGCCTGCTGGACCTGATGCCGATCGTACTGGGAGCGGAGCTGCCGGAGCCGGTGCGCACCACGCTGGCCAGGAGGATCGAGACGCACCTCACCGCTTACGGGCCCGCCACCGAGCTGCCGACCTCCGAGCACTATCGAGACGACGGCTACTGGCGGGGACCGATCTGGGCGCCCTCGACCGTCCTGATCGAGGACGGCCTGCGCCGCGCCGGTTTCGCCGAACTGGCCGACAAGATCAGCACGCGGTTCCGCGCACTGTGCGAGAAGTCCGGCTTCGCGGAGAACTTCGACGCCCGAAGCGGTGCCGGGCTGCGCGACCGTGCCTACACCTGGACGGCGAGCGGCTACCTGATCCTGGCCGCCGCACACGAACGACGCCGGTCCGGCGCTCTGCTCCCGGACGTGCCCCCGGCCGTCGGGTAGCCCTGGGGCGGTTCGTGTTCCCGCAGTCCCACTCCGGCTGCCCACGGACGGTCGCTGGGGTCACAGGGCACGCAGGAAGCCTTCGAGGATCTCGTTGAAGACGTCGGGGCGCTCCATGTTGGGGTAGTGGGCGGTCCCTTCGACCGGGATCACCCGGCCGTTGGCGACGGTGTGGGCGAGGCGTTCGGCCATGCCGATGTGGTCGGGTGAGTCGACGGTGCCGTTCACCGCCAGCAGGGGAACGTCGATCGTGGCGGCGCGCTCCCAGGTGTCGCGTACCTGGACGAGCAGGTTGGGCTCGTCGGCGGTGTGCTTGGACATGGTGTCCCCGGTCATCCGGCGCAGACGGGCGACGACATCGGAGTCGAGGTCGTCGAGGGTGCGGTACGGACCGGCGGCGAAGAGCGTGAACGCCTCGATCGAGGCGTCCAGGTCGCCGGCCGCCATCGCCGAGTGCCACGCGGTCATGGTCTGGAGGGTCCAGGGGTCGGTGAAGTACGGCTCGCTGGTTCCGGCGCCGCTGACGACCACGGCGCTGACCAGTTCCGGGTGCTCAAGCGCTGTGTCGACCGCGATGCCCGCCCCCATGGAGACCCCCACCAGGATCGCGGGGCCGGTGCCCAGACGGCGCAGCAGGCCGGCCAGGTCGTCGGTGGGCCGGAACGGTTCGGTGGCGTTGGCGGACCGGCCGTGACCGCGGGCATCGGGTGCGATGACGCGGTAGCGAGAGGCGAGGAACGGAATCTGCTCCTCCCACATGCCGTGGTCCAGGAAGCCGCCGTGCAGCAGGACGAGGGGCCGGCCGGTGCCGGTGTCGAGCCAGAACAGGTCACTCATGACACCTAGGTTGTCATTATTGGTCAATAATGACAACCTAGGTGTCATGATGGTGGGGTGAAGGAAAAAGACCGCACCCCCGCGTCCGATGAACGGGCCGACCGGCTCGCCGAGGTGTTCGACCTGGTGGGGCCGTTGTACCGGCGCGCCCATCGAAAGGTGGAGCAGGACGCGCCCATCGAGGGGTTGTCCGTCGGAGTGCGGGCGGTGCTCACCATGCTCTGCGAGCACGGGCCGATGACCGTCCCCCAGATGGGCCGGGCTCAGGCGCTGAGCCGCCAGTTCGTACAGCGCATGATCAACGAGGCCGCCGCCCGGAACCTGGTTGAGTCCGTCCCCAACCCGGCGCACAAGAGGTCCTCTCTCATCCGGCTGACCGAGGAGGGGCGGGTCGCCGTCACCGCCCTGATCGACCGCGAGCGCGCGCTTCTCCGCCGGGCGGGCGGAGATCTGAGCGATGCCGAGGTCGCCGCCTGCATCCGGGTGCTCTCACACCTCCTCCGCTTCCTCGACCACGTCGAGGTGGACTAAGCCTGTACGAGATGCGGTCGCGTCGAAGCCGTCCGATCGAAGGTGCCGGTCACTTCGGCGGCCGGTTCGAAGCACTCGATTTTCCGTCCGCACGGTGCCCGTCGCGTCTAAGGGCGTACCGGAGCGGGGCCGGTGCTGGCCCGCAGCGAGATCGACGGCTGCAGCAGAACCTGGCGCGGGGGAGCGTCCGGTGACGAGATCCGTTCCACGAGAAGCTCCACGGCCTGGGTGGCCATGGTCGCGACAGGCACGTCGGCTGAGGTCAGCGGCGGGTGGAAGTCCTCCGCCCATTGCCGGGCCACCACGCCGGTGATCGAGAAGTCGTCGGGCACCGCGAGTCGCCTGCCTCGCAGAGCCCGATCCACACCTGGCAGGGCGGCTTCGTTGAGCGTGACGACGGCGCTGACGGCCGGATTCAGGCGAAGAAGGTCCTCGACGCGTTCCTCGCCGGTCGTCGCCTCGTCCGGGCAGCACACCGCGGTGGCGCTCAGGCCGCGTTCGGTCGCTGCCGCGGTGAAACCGTCAAGAGCCCGGCGGGCGGGACCATAACCGGCGGCCAGCAACTCCTGCGGCCGGTTGAGGAGCGCGACGGTGCGGTGTCCGAGGTCGGCCAGGTGATGGACACAGCGGGAGGTCAACGCCTCGTAGTCCACGTCCACCCAGCAGTCGGCCTGGGAGTCCGCGGTATGGCCGATCGTCACGAACGGCAGGCCGGACCGGCGTAGCCGGTGCGCTCGCGGATCCTCCAGCCGGACCTCCATCAAGACGACACCGTCGACCCGGCGGCTGCTCACCATCCGTTCGAACGACCTGTCGTGCTCGTCACCACTGGGTGAGAGCAGCACGTCGAGTCCGTGACGGCCCGCGGCCTCCACCACGCTCGCGACGAAGCCCAACTGCATGAAGGTGAGGTTCCGGCCGGCGGGCGGGACCACCAGCCCGAGCGTACGAGTGCGCCCCTCCGCCAGTGCCCGGGCGCTGGCGTTGGGACGGTAGCGCGCCTCCGCGATCACTTGCTCGATCCGCCGACGGGTCGCCTCGGACACCGCCCGCTTGCCGCTCAGCGCGTACGAGACCGTGCTACGTGACACGCCGGCGCGCCTGGCGATCTCCCCGATGTTCACTGTGGCCTCCCCGTGGCACCGGATCGAGCCCGCGCCTTGTGACACCTGGTTCGAATCGATTCGATGCGAGGCTATGGGCCTAGAAGGGGGGTGTCAAAGCAGCTCAGCGTGCTGCGGCGAGGATGTGCCGCCTCTGGGAGGGAGGGGGAGTGGGGTAGTGCGTCGTCGGCGACCTGGGCTCTCCGTCAAACGCGTCTCGCCATTGGCCGGTCGGTCATCCGGCCTTGGGGTGCCACCTCCCGGAGGGGGCAGATGCCCACCTGGATCGATTTCTCGAGCCGGTCGACAGAGGACTTGCCCTCGGAGTCGGCGGGCGTCAACTCCTGTCGTGACGATGACGGCTTCCGAGACGATTATAAATCTACATTGTAAAGGGCGTGAGTTTGTTGAAAATCACTTCAAGATCAAAAATCCATCCCAGCTAGGAAGGAGCGCGGCGCGGCGGGTTTCACCCCCGGCTCAGTCGTCGATACCTCTCATGATTGAAGGACGGCCGCCAGGTTCACCACGCGTATCGCGTCGCCCTGCTTCCGGAAGATGACACCACTGCCTGCCGCCGCCCGCCACCGGGGGTCCTCGACGGTCACGGTCGTCTTCGGATGGCCGGGTGGGTTCAGGTCGTCGGGGGAGGTCGGCCACGCAGGGCGGCAGGCCGTCGGGCTGGGGCGGTTGGGGGTCGTCATGCGCACTTGTCGAGGACGTCCGTCCGGTTCAGCAGGCCGAGTAGGCGGCGTATGCCGGATGGCCGAGAACAGTCCCGATCAGCCTTCGTCCTCGTGGACTTTCCTGACCCATCACGCTCGGGTGCTGCTGGAGATCGCCCGCGACCCGCAGGTGCGGCTGCGTGACATCGCGGCCGTCATCGGTATCACCGAGCGCGCGGCACAGGGCATTGTGACCGATCTGCACAATGCGGGCTATCTGACCCGCTCCAAGGTGGGCCGCCGCAACCACTACACGATCAATCCCGACCGGCATTTCCGCTATCCCACCGAGGCTGATGTGCCCATCGGTGTGTTGCTGGACATCTTCGCCCGTCACGACCAGGCCCTGCAGGTGGGTCGGCACGGTTAGAGGGAAGATCGGATGTCGGCGTTGGGCCGGTCGGCTCCGGCGGGCTTCACTTGGTCGAGGGCGGGGACGGCCTGGTGTCGGTCCAGCCGGACTCCAGCACCACCCTGCCCCCGTCGCCTTTCTCCTTCGGCATGCCGATGGTGGCGACGGTCAGCACCTTGGAGGTGTCGGGGTCGATGATAAGCCTGGTCTGGGCGGGTTGACCCGCCTGTATCGGGAAGGTCACGGCGATGCCCGGCCGCCCCTGCGGGTCGGTGGTCGGGCCTTCGACCCGTACCGCGGGTAGCGTCGCCAGCGCCTGGTAGGCGGCGCTGCGAACCTGGGGGGAGGCGGGTAGTTCGTACAGGAGCGAGGCAAGGGTGTCCGGTAGGCCGGCCTCCACCGAACCGGTGAAGTCTCGATCTCTGCGGATCGCCTTGGCGGCCCGCTTCTTCAGTGCTTCAGGGGCGGCGGGTAGCGCCTCGATCTCCTTCAAGGTCATGGGCGTGGCGCTCCAGTAGAGTCTGTGCTTTTTCTTGTTCTGGAAGAACATGGGCTTGCCGGGCGAGGTGGAGTAGGCGCCGCCGTCCCTTCCTATCGGCCATTCGGTCGGCGAGCCGTCCCGGCGCCATGCCTTCGTGTCCAGGGGGCGTGTGGGCAGTTGCCTGTGGCCGATCCAGGTGCGGCCGTCCTTTGCCACCCATCTCTCCGAGAGTGTGGAGGTTTCCAGGCGGTAGGTGATGTTGTTCTCGCTGTAGGGCCAGAGCGGCTGATGGGTGTACAGCTCCTTGAGGTGCCAGTAGGCCCCGTGTGGGGCGGCTTCTGCCTTGGCGGCGGCGGCCAGCAGGATCGAGGCGCTTGACAGGGTGGTGCCGCTGGATGTGGCTGTGGGAGAGGGCGTCGCGCTGGGGGTGACCTGGCCGAGGAGGAATGTCGCCGCGACCACGCTTGCACCACCCAGTCCGGCGGCGCTGGCCAGCCATGGCAGGTGCCGCCGGACTGGGTGGTGCGGGCGTGTTCCTGTCCGGGGTGTCATGGTCTGGGTTGCCATGATCGCCTCACGCAGTTCGCGTGCGCCAGGCCCCTGATCCGGCGCGTGCGGTGTGGGGTCGATGGCCTTGATCAGGTTGTCGATGTCACTCATGCTTCCTCCATCGCGATTGTCAAGGACGCCTGTCGTTCCAGCGCCGCCGTCAGCCGCTTGCGCGCCCGACGTAGCCGGGTCCGGGCTGCGATGGCCGTACATCCCACGACTTTGGCGATTCGATCGCTGGTCAGATCCTCCCAGCAGGCCAGTGCCAACACCTCGCGGTCACGTTCGGGTAATCCGTCGAAGGCGAGGCGGACGTGATCCAGGTCGACCGGCTTGACCGGCCGGTCGGCAGCCAGTTCCGCACGCAGCCGTTCGGCGAGTACCGCCCTGCGGACCTCGCCTCGGTGCTGGTTGGCCAGCACGCGGCGGGCCACCCCGTACAGCCACAGCAGCGCCTCCTCTCCTTCGGGCACGTCGTCGATGCGCCGCCACGCGGTGAGGAACGTCTCGGAGATGACGTCGGCCGTGTCGTCGGAGGAGCTGGTACGGCGGGTGGCGTACTGATGTATCACGGGGTAGTACGCGTCATAGATCGCTTCGAAGCGATCTCGGTCTGTCACGAAGTCTCCTCGCCGAAAGGTGCCGGACACCTGGTTAATGTCCGGCACCTTTTGGAATGTGACAGTGCGCCTTGGGCAGTTTGCGTTAGGGGCCAGATCGTCTGATCCGGCCGGTTCGTTGCGGGCCGCGTCGCCGGTGTCGGTGATCGCCCGTTTCGACTACGACTCCGTCGCGCTGGCCGGGATCGTCGGCGGGGAGGTTCGCAGTGTGAGCCGGTGGTCTCGCCCGGGTGGGGCATTGGGGCTGGGGGCGCGTTCGGCGGCCGGAAAATGTCGGTGCCGGGAGAGATGATGGGATCATGACCGACGCGCCCCCCAGCATTCTTCTCGCTGATCAGACCGCCTACGCCGAAGCCGTTCAGCTCGCTTTGGACGCCGCCGCGGCCTACTACGGTGACGGCACCTCCAGGTTGGACGACGACGCCTACGACCGGTTGGTCCGGGGCATCGAGGCTTATGAGGACGAGCATCCCGAGGAGGTGTTGCCGACTTCGCCGACGGGCAAGGTGGCCGGGGGTGCGGTGGTCGGTGATGTGCCGCACGCGGTGCCGATGCTCAGTTTGGACAACGTCTTCGGTGCCGGGCAGCTGGCCGACTGGGCCGCCTCGCTGGAGCGCAGGCTTGGGCGCCCGGTCGCGGCGTGGAGCGTCGAGCCCAAGCTCGACGGGCTGGCCATTTCGGCCCGTTATCGTCACGGCCGTCTGGTGCGGCTTGTGACCCGTGGCGACGGCGCCGCCGGTGAGGACGTCTCCCACGCGATCGGCACCGTTGTGGGGCTGCCTTCCAGGTTGGCCGAGCCGGTGACCGTTGAGTTGCGCGGTGAGGTGCTCATGACGGCGTCGCAGTTCGAGGAGGCGTGTGGCAAGCGGCGGGCGCATGACGGCACCACCTTCGCCAACCCGCGCAGCGCCGCCGCCGGCACACTGCGGGCCCAGGACCGGCCGTATGTGTGCGAGTTGACCTTCTTCGGCTATGGGGCGCTGCCGTATCCCGATGACGTCTCCGAGACGGCTGAGTGGTTGCGTGGGCTGCCGCACAGCGAGGTCATGGCGTGGGTTGCCGGGCAGGGGGTGCAGACCAGCGCGGCCACCTCGGTGGCCGGGATCGTCGCTGAGACGTTGGAGGGGGTGCGGGAGCGGGTCGAGGAGATCGCCGCGGTGCGGCCGGAGTTGCCGTTCGGTATCGACGGGATCGTGATCAAGTGTGATCTCGCCGGTGACCAGGCGCAGGCCGGTTTCAGTTCGCGTGCTCCGCGGTGGGCCGTCGCCTACAAGCTGCCCGCGACCGAGAAGATCACCAAGTTGGTCGGTGTGGAGTGGAACACCGGCCGTACCGGAGTCATCGCCCCGCGCGCGGTGTTGGAGCCGGTCGAGCTCGACGGCAGTGTCGTCACCTATGCCACGCTTCACAACGCCTCCGACATTGCGCGTCGGGGTTTGATGCTGGGTGACAGTGTGACCGTCTACAAGGCGGGTGATGTGATTCCCCGGGTGGAGGCGCCGGTGGTGCATCTGCGCACCGGTGATGAGCGGCCGATCGAGATCCCGAAGGTCTGTCCTACCTGCGGTGATGCGATCGACGCCTCTCAGGAGCGGTGGAGGTGCGTGCGTGGTCGCGCCTGCCGGATGATCGCCTCCATCGGCTATGCCGTGGGCCGTGACCAGCTCGACATCGAGGGGCTGGCGGAGAGCCGCATTCTGCAGTTGCTGGACGCGGGGTTGATCGCCGACTTCGCCGATCTGTTCTTTTTGACCCGTGAGCAGGTGCTGGGTCTGGAGCGGATGGGGGAGACGAGCACCGACAATCTGCTGGCCGCGATCGAGCGGGCCAAGGCACAGCCGCTCAGCAGGGTGTTCTGCGCGCTGGGTGTGCGTGGCACCGGCCGGTCCATGAGTCGTCGCATCGCCCGGCATTTCGGCAGTATGGACGCCATTCGTGCGGCCGACGCCGGGGCGATCGAGGCGGTCGAGGGCATCGGCCCGAAGAAGTCGCCGGCGGTGGTGGCCGAGCTCGCCGAGCTCGCGCCGTTGATCGACAAGCTGGTGGCGGCCGGGGTCACCATGACTGAGCCCGGCTGGACGCCTCCTGCCGCCCCCGTCGTCACCGGGGGCGACGGGGGCGAGGCCCCCGCGCAGCCGGGTGACGCGTCCGGGTTGCCGCTGGCCGGGATGTCGGTCGTGGTGACCGGTTCGATGAGCGGGGCTTTGGAGTCCTTGACCCGTAACCAGATGAACGAGCTGATCGAGCGTGCCGGGGGCAGGTCCTCTTCTGGTGTCTCGGCGAAGACGTCCTTGTTGGTGGCCGGGGAGAAGGCGGGTTCCAAGCGGGCCAAGGCCGAGAGTTTGGGGGTGCGGATCGTCGGCCCCGAGGAGTTCGCCGGTCTCGTCGGCCCGTTCCTTTGATCGGGATCGGAACGGGGTGGTGACGTCGTCATGCGATCGCGGGCGATCTCCTGGTTCACCGTCCTCTCCTGATCTGTGCGGCCGCGGTCACGAGTTGTTCGGTGTCGTGTTTTTCGGTGCAGGACTTGGTGTGCCGGGCGAAGGGTCGGCTATCGGGCGTCGCGCATTTTGAGGACGTAGGCCGCGGTGAGCGCGACGGCGCGATCTTCGTCGTGTGATAGATCGGCGAGGGCGCGGGAGGCGATGGTTGCCGGGATGTCCGCGAGTGCCTGCGCGAGGCGTCGGCGTGCCGGTGGTTCGGTGGTGCCGGGGGCGAGGCGGTCGACGAGGCCGGTGGCGATCTGGTCGGCCAGGGCGGGGGTGCTCGCCAGGGTGCTCAGCGCGTCGGCCGCGTCGACGTCGTTCGTTCCCTCGACGACCATGTCGATGAGGGTCGGGATCGCCTCGGTCGCGCCGCGTGCCCCCAGTGCCAGGGCCGCGTATCTGCGGACGACGAGGTCGGGGTGGGCGAGGGCGTCGCGCAGCAGTTCGGTCGCCTGGGCGTCCGGGATTTCGGCGATGGATTGGGCGGCACGTTCGCGCACTTCGGCCACGGGTGAGCCGAGGCCTTTGGCCAGCAGTAGGGCCGATTCGCTGTCGCCCGATCGCGCCAGGGCCCATCGAAGGGCTCCGGCGACGTTCGGGTCCTTTTCGCTGAGTGCCGCCTCGACCAGTGCTTCCACCGGCATCGAGACATCTTCGGTCCAGGACAGGGCCGCGTGCTGGCGCTTGCCGGCGTTCTTTGATCCCAGTGCCTGCAGGAGTTCGACGGTGTGGAGGACCTCCTTCCAGTCGGTGGGTTGCGCGGCGCCGATGCGGCGAAGTCGCGTGAGTAGTTCGGTCTGCCGCGCGATGCGTTCCTGGGTTTGGTCGATGAGGTGTTCGACGAGTTGTGCCGGGGTGAAGGCGGGGTCTTCGAGGGCGCGCCCGACGTCGTGCAGTGACAGTCCGAGCGACCGCAGGCTCTCGATGTGGAAGATCCGCTGGATGTCTTCCGCGGAGTATTCGCGGTAGCCGGCGTCGGTGCGGCCCGTTGGCCGCACCAGGCCGAGTGCGTCGTAGTGCCTGAGCATGCGGGCGCTGACTCCGGAGCGTCGTGCCACCTCACCGATCAACACCGTCTCATCATCCCTGCCTTTCGGTTTCGCCGAGGGCCACGACGCGCTTGGCCTGCTCGATCGCGAACTCGAATCCGGCTTCTGGGTCGCGCAACAGTCGCTCGGTGGCGATCGCGTGCGCGCGTACGCGGGGGTCTGCTCGTGTCTGGGCGGCGTGCAGGATCGGCGAGATCACTTCGCCGAGCGCGATGAGCGCCCGGCTGAGGCTGAGTTGGGTCTCACGTTCGCCGCGACCGAGTTGTGTCGACAGTGCAGCGGCGAGTTCGGGTTTCTCGCCTTCGGGTACGAGCACGACGGCCGCCCGCCAGGCGCTGCGGGCGACCTCGTCGTCGGTGTCGGCCAGCAGAGCTTGGGTGATCGCGGGCCACGCCCGCCGATCCCCGATCTTGGACAGGGTGTGCAGCGCCTGGCTTCGTGCCTGGGCGCGTGGTGAGTGGACCTCGTCGAGGAGTCTGGGGAGTGTCATCGACGCGGGGTGGCGGGTGAGTGCCCAGGTGAGCGTGTCGCGTACCGGGAATTCGCCTTCGATCGCGCATCGTTCGATGAGCTTGTCGATGAAGTGCGGGTCGGGGTTCGTGCCGAGCGCCAGCGCCGCTCGTAGCCGCACCGACGGGTCGTCGTCTTGCAGTGCTTGGAGGGCTGGGATCGGGTTGGTGTCCTGTTTCGGCATGGTCATGGGGCCACCTCCTGGCCCTCAGTGAAGACCTTGTCACTGTGTCAAGGTCAAGCTGGATCATGCCGTGAGGTCGTCAGGGGTCTTCGTCCGCCGGAGTCCGGCATTGGTGGGCTCAGGGGGACGCAGGGCTCGGGTGCAGAGGGTGAGGCCCTCCATCAGTGTGGTGCGGGTGTGGTCGTCGACGTCGGCGAGCATGTCTTTTTCGATGCGGTCGAGTGCGCGGTCGCAGTGTCGTAGGGCGGCCTGTCCTTCGCGGGTGAGGTGGGTGCGAAGCACCCGGCCGCCGTCGGGGTGTGCGTCGCGGTGGATCAGGCCGCGTTGTTCCAGGTCGCGTACGACCAGGTTCATGGCCTGTGGGGTGACGAAGGCGATGCGGGCGAGTTCGGCCGAGGACAGTCCGGTGCGCATGCGCAGTTCGCTGAGTGCCATGTATTCGGTCGTGGTGACGCCGTAGTGCACGAGTGCCTCGTCGAGTCGGGCGCGGATGCGACGCTCCAGCCGGTAGACCAGGTAGCTCAGGTGAGGTGCCGGTTTGGGCGGTTGGTCGGCTGTGGGGTCGCGGCGTGAGGTCACCGGATGACGATAACGGGCGATGTAAGTTTCGCGCCTCAAATATCAAGCTACTTGATAACAAATCGCTTGATAACCAGCGCAAGCAGCTTTTTCATCGTTTGTGGACCATGATCCGGTACGGGGGAAGCTCGACCGGCTGGCGACGCGCCCCTATACCGGCTGATGTCAGGGCGAGTCGGCGGCGCTGACGCCCACCAGTTCCGACACCCCGCAGGCGAACTGGAACCGCCGCCGCTACGCCGACGCCTCCGGAACGGTGCAGGTCGAGGCCTACACCATCCAGGGGGCCGGTCACAGCCTGCCGTCGAGCGGGATGGCCGCCGCCGCGATCCAGTTCTTCGGCCTCACCGGCGGGCCGGGCCCGTCGCCGACCCCGACCCCGACCCCCTCACCGTCTCCCACTCCCACTCCCACCCCGTCGCCGACTCCGACCCCCGGCCCGGGGGGCGGGTGCAGGGTCACCTACCTTCCCAACACCTGGAACAACGGCTTCACCGCCGATGTCACCGTGACCAACACCGGGTCGGCCCCCGTCAACGGCTGGACCGTGACCTGGACGTGGCCGGGTAACCAGCAGGTCACCAGTGCCTGGAACGCCACGGTGACCCAGTCGGGCTCCCAGGTCAGCGCGCGTAACGTCTCCTACAACGCCACCATCGCCCCGCAGGCCCGCAGCAGTTTCGGGTTCCAGGGCACCTACAGCGGCACGAACTCGGCTCCGGCGGCGTTCGCGCTGAACGGGACCGCCTGCGTCATAGGGTGAGTTCGTCCAGCAGGCCGCCGGCCACCTTCAGCGCGGGCCGTTCGTACTGTTCGGCCCGCGCGCGGAAGACCTGCTCGGCCCGGATCGCCGGCCAGTCGCCGGGCAGGTGCTCGGCCGGCAGGTGAGGGTCCTGGCGGACGAGTTGCAGCCAGTCGGTGTGCAGCACCAGTTGCCGTACGAGGTCGTCCGGCGCGTCGGGCAGCGGCCGGGTGAGGTCCCACCTGGTGAGGAAGGCCCGATAGCGCCGGGCGATCTGCTCGATGTCGAAGGCCTTGGCCACCAGGTCGGCGGCCTCGGTGGGTTTGAACGCCCTCGCGGTCAGCACCGTGACGTGATCGTCGACCTCCAGCGACTCCAGCACCCCGCAGACCTCCCTCGCGCCGGGAGCGATCCACAGTCCGCTCTGCAGCGGGCCGAATCCGGCCCAGATGAGCCGGGAGCGCAGGTCGTGGCGGGTGCTGCGGCGGCTGTCGGGCAGGGAGAACCCGACGACCGTCCAGGTGCCGTCCCAGTCGCGGTTCACCGCGCCGGTCTCCCAGATCCGCCGGCGGCCGTCGCGCAGCACCGCCTCGGCGTGCGGGGTGAGCCCGACATAGACCCTGCGCCCCACCCGGTGGCGGGTCAGCAGGTCGCGTTTGACCATGCGGGCGAGCGTGGAGCGGACGGCCTCCTCCGAGACGCCGAGGCGGGCGAACACCTCGATGATGCTGCCCGTGGAGATGGCGGTGCCGCGGTCCAGGGCGTGGATGCCGAGGAAGCTGAAAATCAGGGACTGCGGGCGCGCGGACGGCGCCGCCGGTTCGTCTTCGCCGCCGATGCTCACACCGAAAGCGTAGACGGGCCAGATGTCAGGCACATAATTGACGGAAGTCAAATATGTGCACAAGGAGAGTTCATGAACGTCGACGAACTGGTCGCCATCGACGTGCACACGCACGCGGAGGTCTCCGCGGACGGGCACGCCTCGCTCGGCGACGAGCTGGCCGCAGCCTCGGCGAAGTACTTCAAGGGGCGCTCTCGGCCCACCGTCGCCGAGATGGCCGCCTACTACCGTGAGCGCAGGATGGCGGCGGTGGTGTTCACCGTCGACGCCGAGCACGCCACCGGGCATCGGCGCATCTCGAACGAGGAGGTCGCGGCGAGTTGCGCCGCCCACGCCGACGTGCTGATCCCCTTCGCCAGCGTCGATCCGTGGAAGGGCAGGGCCGGGGTCCGCGAGGCGCGCCGGCTGGTGGCCGAGCACGGGGTGCGCGGCTTCAAGTTCCATCCGAGTGTCCAGGGCATCGCGCCCGACGACCGGGTGGCCTACCCGCTTTACGAGGCGATCGAGGAGATGGGGGTGCCGGCGCTGTTTCACACCGGGCAGACCGGTATCGGTGCCGGTCTGCCCGGCGGGGGCGGGATCCGGCTGAAGTACTCCAACCCCATGCTGGTCGACGACGTCGCCGTGGACTTCCCCGAGTTGCGGATCATCCTGGCCCATCCGTCCTTTCCCTGGCAGGACGAGGCTCTGGCGGTGGCCACGCACAAGCCGCAGGTCTACATCGACCTGTCGGGGTGGTCGCCGAAGTACTTTCCGCCGCAGCTCGTCCGGTACGCCAACACGCTGCTGAAGGACAAGGTGCTCTTCGGATCCGACTACCCGATGATCACGCCGGATCGGTGGCTCGCCGACTTCGACGCCCTCGACATCAAGCCCGAGGTCCGCCCGAAGATCCTCAAGGACAACGCCGTGCGCCTGCTCGGGCTCGGCACCGTTTAATGCTGGGCAAAGGATTGACGTCCGTCACAAAAATGCCTAACCTCCGGGCAAGCAAGCGCAGTAGCTCGCTCTCGGACTGAGGAGCTCAGTCATGACGAACCCGTCGGTCTTTCCCCCCAACCAGGTTCAGCTACGCCGCGCGGTGGCCTCCAGCTTCCTGGGCAGCGTGATCGAGTACTACGACTTCCTGCTGTACGCCACGGCCTCGGCGGTGGTCTTCAGCAAGATCTTCTTCTCCTCGCTCGACCCGCTCACGGCCACGGTCGCCAGTTTCGGCACCTTCGCCACGGGGTACCTCGCCAGGCCGCTCGGCGGAGTGATCTTCGGCCACTTCGGCGACCGGCTCGGACGCAAGCGCATGCTGGTCTTGACCATGACCCTGATGGGTGTCGCCAGCTTCCTCATCGGCGTGCTGCCCACCTACGAGCAGATCGGCGCCCTGGCCCCCATCACCCTGGTCCTCCTTCGCGTCCTGCAGGGCGTGGCCATCGGCGGCGAATGGGGAGGCGCCGTACTGATGTCGGCGGAACACGCCAGCAGCCGCCGAGGCCTGTGGGCGAGCTTCACCAACGCCGGCGCCCCGTTCGGCATGGTGCTGTCCACCGGCGTGCTCAGCGGCACCGCGGCCGTCGTGGGCGAGCAGGCCTTCCTGAGCTGGGGCTGGCGGGTGCCGTTCCTGCTCAGCATCCTCCTGCTGGGAGTCGGCCTGTTCGTCCGGCTGCGGGTGGAGGAGACGCCGGTGTTCGAGGCGGCCGGCGCCGGCGGCCGCGCCACCCGGATGCCGCTGCTGGAGGTGTTGCGCAACCACCCCAGGACCCTGCTTCTGGGGGTGGGGGTCGGCCTGTCGGCGTTCGTGGCCCAGGGCACGCTGACCACCTATCTCATCGCCTACGGCGTCCGGACCGGTTTCACCCGCCAGGCCGTGCTGAACGGCCTCACGCTCTCCTCCGCGCTCGCCGTGGTGAGCATCATCGCCTGGTCGGCGCTCTCGGACCGGGTCGGACGCCGCCCGATCGTGCTGGCGGGCGCGCTGCTCATGGCCGGGTTCGGCTTCGCGCTGTTCCCGATGGTGAACGCCGGCAGCGTCGCGCTGCTCGTCATCGCGCTGGTGCTGGGCCAGGCGCTCATCCACCCGATGATGTACGGCCCGCTGGGGGCGCTGTACGCCGAGTTGTTCCCCACCAGGAACCGCTACACCGGCGCCTCGCTCGGCTACCAGCTCGCCGGACTCGGCGCCGGCCTGGGCCCGCTGCTGTTCGCCCAGCTGGACGCCTCCTCCGGGGGCGGCAGCACGACGACGATCTCGGTGATCATCGCTGTCTGCTGCCTGCTGACCGTGGTCTGCGTGCTGGCCCTGCGGGAGACCAGCGGCGACGACCTCACCTCCGGCGCCCCGGCGATCCGTGCCGCCACCGATGCGTAACGCCGGGCTCGGCGGCTGGCCCGCCCGCCGAGCCCAGATGAGTCCTCAGCGCACCGCGTTCGTCTTCGCGGGCCGATCGGTCAGCTACGCCGACGTCTGCGAGCGGGCGACCCGCCTGGCCTCACGGATGCGCCAGGCGGGGATCGGGGCGGGGGAGCGGGTCGCCTACCTCGGCCCCAACCACGTCGCCTTCGCCGAGACCATGTTCGCCACCCACATGCTGGGGGCCGTCTTCGTCCCGCTGAACTTCCGGCTGACCGCGCCCGAGATCGGCTACATGCTTGGCCACTCGGGCGCCGCACTGCTGGTGTACGACCCTGGCTGCGCGCAGACCGTACACGCCCTGTCCGGACAGTACACGCTCGTGGCCCTGGAATCGCCCGCGCCGGGGGAGCACGACTTCGAGACCTGGGTGGCGCGGGGCGATCCCGGCCCCATCGACGTGCCGGTGGCGCTCGACGACCTCGCCCTCATCCTCTACACCTCCGGCACGACCGGCGCTCCCAAGGGGGCGATGCTCAGCCACGCCAACCTGGTGTGGAACTGCTTCAACATGATGGTCGGCGTGGATGTGACGAGTTCGGAGGTGACGCTGATCAGCGCGCCGCTCTTCCACGTCGCGGCGCTGAACCAGACGCTGCTGCCGACCTTCCTCAAGGGCGGCACCTCGGTGATCATGCCGTCCTGGGACGCGGAGGTGTGCTACGACCTCATCGAGGAACACCGGGTGACGTGGATGTTCGGCGTCACCACGATGTTCGCCGACTTCGCCAGGTCGCCGCGCTGGGCCGAGGCCGACCTGTCGTCGCTGCGTACCCTCATGGCCGGCGGCGCGGCCATCCCCGTGGCGCTGATCCGCACCTACCAGGAAAGAGGCCTGGTCTTCTGCCAGGGCTACGGACTGACCGAGACCGCCCCCGGCGCGACCTTCCTGGAGGCGGGCGAGAGCGTGCGCAAGGTGGGCTCGGCCGGGGTGCCGGTCTTCTTCTCCAGGGTGCGGGTGGCGCGCTCCGACCTCACGACGGCACCGGCCGGGGAGCCGGGCGAGGTGCTCATCCAGGGACCGAACGTCACCCCCGGCTACTGGCGGGACCCGCAGGCCAGTGCCGCAGCGCTGACCGAGGACGGCTGGTTCCGCTCCGGCGACATCGCGATCATGGATGAGGAGGGTCATCTGAGCGTCGTCGACCGCATCAAGGACATGTACATCTCCGGCGGGGAGAACGTCTACCCGGCGGAGGTCGAGGAGGCGCTCTTCGCGCATCCGGCCGTGGCGGAGGCCGCCGTGGTGGGGATGGCCGACCGTCGGTGGGGCGAGGTGGGCCGCGCTTTCGTCGTGCTTCGTCCCGGCGCCGGCGTCGCCCCCGGCGAACTGGCGGACTTCCTGCGTTCCCGGCTCGCCAAGTACAAGATCCCCGTCCGTTTCGAGATCGTCGGCGCGCTGCCGAAGACGGGCTCGGGCAAGATCCGCAAATCCGAGCTCCGCGACCGCCCCCTGCCCGAATGAGCCGATGACGCGCTGTTGCTGTTCGACGTGCTGACGGCGATGAAGCCGCCGTCGCGGGCGGGCCGCAACGACAAGAGGCGCTGTGGTCGGCGCTGCGCCGCCGCGACGTGTATGCGATCGGCGTCGAGCCGAAGCGATGACGTTGCTCCGCGAGCCTGCACGGCTGCGCTCTAACCTCCGGCCTCGAGGTAGCGCGTCCAGCCCGCATCCAGGAGTCGGAATCCTGCGTCGATGGTCCGTTCCGGATCGGCCTCGCGGGTGGCGCTGAGCTGGATGTGCAGGGCGAACCGGACGTAGAAGCGGATCTCGTCGCTCGGCTCGGAGAGCCCGAACTCCTCGGTGATCGTGGCGACGAGGGCGTCTTCGTGGCGGAACCACATTTTCTCCGCGTAGTCCACGAGGGCCGGGGTCTGCTCCATGAGGGCGAGGATCTGGCGCTGGGGTTCGGATGTGAGTGCGGCGATTTCGAGGAGGTAGTGGGCTTTCAGCGCGTCGGAGATCGTGGTGCCGGGCGCCCGGGTGCTGACCGCGGCCAAGAGGTGTTCATGTCGGTCGTCCTCGTCGCTGAAGACGAGTGCCTCCTTGTGGGGGAAGTGCGTGAAGACCGTCTTGGGTGACACGTCCGCCTTGTCCGCGATCTCGCGAACAGTGACCGCATCGAAGCCACGTTGGAGGAAGAGCGTCGTCGCCGCGTCCAGGATCGCCGCCCGCGTCGCAGCCTTCTTGCGCTCTCGTCGCCCCACGGCCGTTCCATTCACCATGGCTCGATCTTACTGGTATCGGCCTCTAAGTATATTGACAATAAAAGTAATCTCGATGTACTTAGTGTGTGAGTGAAGTAAGGTCGGCGGCGGAAGACGATGCGGGCGGCAGGACCGAACCCGTGAGAACCTCCACCGGCCCTGGTGTCAGCGCCGCAGCAACGCCTGAAAGGACTACAGCCATGACCGGGTACACCCACTCGCGTTCCGGCATCGAGCAAGAAAAGCCCGGGAACGACTCGCGACCTGACACGCCCGGCCCCGATGTGCTTCGGCTTTCGCGGCGACGAGCCGCGGGAGCGTTGCTCATCGCCGGCCCTGTGATCTTCCTGCTCGCGGAGTTCGTCGCTGCCGCAGCGTGGACGGATCCGCCCTACAGCTACACGTACCACTTCATCAGCAATCTCGGAGTCCACGGACCTTCGACCCTGTTCGGGCAGTACATGTACTCACCTCTTGCCTGGGTGATGAACACCGGTTTCATCCTGTTCGGGATCACGATCCTCGCCGGTATCGCGCTGCTGCGTGGCCTGTCGGGCTGGCGCCGCTGGACGACGCTCGTGCCCGCGACACTGCTGGCCGTCGGCGGTGTTCTGCTCGGCTTGTTCCCGGGATCCGGCAAGGCTTTGGAAGACGGCACCGGCGCTTACCACAGCATGGGAGCCTTCGCGGGCTTTATCGGCGCGAACATACTCGCGGTCGTGCTCGGGAGGATGCGCCGGCGTGTCGGGTTCTCGCCCGGAATCGGGAGGGCGCTGGTCACGACCGGAGTGGTCGGCCTGCTCTCGACGACGGCCTACCTCCTGATGATCATCTCTTCCGCCGGCGACTCCGCGAGCGGCGTCATCGGCCTCGTCGAACGCGGTGCCACCCATCCGTTCCTGATCGGGCTTCTCTGCGCGGGAGCATCGGTCTGGAGTCGCCGAACCCTCGACATGCCGGACGCGCACCCCGCCGCCGAGGTCAAGGCCGGGTGACGCAGAACCCCGCGATCACCACCAGCCGCCAGGCCCTCCGCTCGGGCCCGTGCGAGGCCGGCGGCGTCGTCGAGGCCGGCCTCGCACGGTGTGCAAGATGCTCACCGGCAGATCGACCCCGGAAAATCCCTCGATCACAGGTTCCACAGCCCTTTGCCCAGCGCGGTGAGTCCGCCGGCCAGCGCGAGCAGCAGCACCACCAGCCGGGCCGGCCTTTCCGGAACCCGCCGCGCCAGTGCCGCGCCGATCGCCGAGCCCGCCGCGATGGAGGCCGCGACCAGCAGCCAGACCGGCGCGGGCAGCTGCGGCACGCCCTTGGCCGTCACGGAGAAGACGTTCACCACCACCCCGTAGAACTGGGCGTTCGGCACGAACTCCCGTACCGTCCAGCCCGCGTTCACCGCGTACAGGGAGACCGCGGGGCCGCCCACCCCGGCGGAGGAGTTCATGAACCCGCTGGCGGCCCCGGCGGCCACCGCGCCTTTGACGCCGCGCAGGGCCGGCACCCGAGCACCCCACATCACCAGCGCCACGGCCACGCTCACCAGCACCCCCATACCGGCCAGCAGCACCGGCTCGGGCAGGCGGGCGGCCACCCAGGCCCCGGCCGGTACCGTGCAGGCGGCCGCGGCGACCAGCGGGACCATCGCGGCCAGGCGCACCTGGCGCCAGGTGACGGCGAGGCCGACCGCGCTGATGGCGCCGGCCGCGCAGTTGGCGAGCACCACGCCCTCGGCCGGGCCCAGCAGCAGCACCAGGGCGGGCACCGACACGAGCGCGAACCCGATTCCCGCCAGCCGCTGCACCGAGGCTCCCGCCACCATGATCACGCCCAGCACGAGGACGATCCCCCACTCACTCGCCACGGACGGCTCCTCGCGGATGCTTTTCACCGGTGATTCGCCACAGCCTTCCCTCGCGCGGCGAGGGTGATCAACAGCTTTTCTCCGTCCCCGCCGGCCTCGGCGCGATCCGTGCCCCGCTCACCCCCGCCGGTGGTGTGCGAGCAGTTCGGTGAGCAGGCGGGTCAGGGCCTGGCGGTCCTCGGCCGTGAGCGGTTCGAGCAGGTCCTCCTGTGCCTTGTCGAGCGCCCGGTCCAGGCGCCGCAGCTGCCGATCACCGGCCGGGGTGAGGGCCACCAGGTTGCGCCTTCGGTCCTCGGGGTCCGGCGTCCGCTCGACCAGGCCCTGCCCGGCCAGCTCGTTGATCGCCGCCACGACGTCACTGCGGTCCATGTTGCACCGGCGGCCGAGCTCGGCCTGACTGGCCACCCCGAACTCCTCCAGTGCGGCCAGGATCCGGTAGTGGTATCCACGCGCCCCCACCTGCCCGAAGCCGTCGGAGGCCAGGCGGTGGGCGTGCACCGCCAGCTGGGTGAGCAGCCAACTCGGCTTCGCGGTCAGACGTGCGGGTGTTTTTTCCACACCAGCCACCATACATCGTTGGTATGACCAATAAATCTGTATATAGTGGGCGACGCCAACGTTGGTTAGGCCAACAAAACGATGCGGGCCTCGACCGCCTGAACATGCGAGAACCGCTCGCTTTCCGGAATGCCGCGGACACCCGCGCGAGCGTGGTTCGAATCCGGCACCCGCTGCCCCGTCGCCGTTCGCACCGACCTCATCGACACCGGCCCGTCCGAACATCCGGGCGCCGGACGAATCCCCTGGAGCCAAGACCATGATCAAGCCGTTTCGCATCGACATCCCCCAGGCGGACCTCGACGACCTCACCGACCGGCTCTCGCGCACCCGCTGGCCCAACGAGATCACCGGCGCCGGATGGGACTACGGCTTCCCGCTGGCGCGGCTGAAGGAACTCGCCGAACACTGGCGCACCGGCTACGACTGGCGGGCGCACGAGACCAGGCTGAACGAGCTCGCGCACTTCACCACCGAGATCGACGGGCAGAACATCCACTTCGTCCACGTCCGCTCTCCAAGACCGGACGCACTCGCGCTCGTCCTCACCCACGGCTGGCCAGGGTCGTTCCTGGAGTTCCTCGACGTGATCGAGCCCCTGTCGCGCGACTTCCACCTGGTGATCCCCTCCATCCCGGGCTTCGGTTTTTCCGGGCCGACCCACGAGCGCGGCTGGGACATCGTCCGGGTCGCCCGGGCCTGGGCCGAGCTGATGCGCCGCCTGGGGTATGAGCGCTACGGCGCGCACGGCGGCGACTTCGGCTCGGGCATCTCGTTGGCACTCGGCGCGGTGGCCCCCGCGCAGGTCGCCGGGGTGCACGTCAACTACCTGCCGACCCGGCCGGACCCCGACGCCGGCCTCGAGCTGTCACAAACCGACGAGGCCCGGCTGGAGAAGGTCAGGCGGCTGATGGCGAACCGCCCGCCGTACCAGGCTCTGCAGGCCACCACCCCGCAGACCCTCGGATACGCGCTCACCGACTCGCCGGTCGGCCAGCTGGCCTGGATCGCCGAGCGCTTCGCGCAGTGGACGGACCCGCGCTCGCAGATCGACGACGAGCGGATGCTCACCGACATCTCGCTGTACTGGCTGACCGCCACCGCGGCCTCCTCGGCGCGGCTGGCACGTGAGGCTCCGCGGCGGGTCGAGCCGTGCCCGGTACCGGTCGGCGTGGCGGTGTTCGCGCACGACATCACGCAGTCGGTGCGGCCGCTGGCCGAGCGGCTGTACGACATCAGGCACTGGTCGGAGTTCGAGCGCGGCGGCCACTTCGCCGCGATGGAGGTGCCGGAGCTGCTCGCCGGGGACGTCCGGGACTTCTTCCTCCCTCATATCGAGCAGGAGGGGCCGACGAGCCGAGTCCGGCGTCACACCCCTTGAATGTTCCGGGTCGCGATCGCGTCATTTCGCGAGCGGAAAGGTGGCCGGATCGCTCCGGGCGCGGTGATCGGAGGGGGCGGGCCTCCCGCGGCCACGGCGGGAGGCCCCGAACGGGGGAACGACAGGCTCGGACGCGGGCCACGAGCTCGCCTCGCGGGTGTCCGCACTCGGCGCACGCGTGCGCCTCCGCGATCCGTCCGATCGCGGTCACCGATGCCGGACCGGTACCGGCGACCTCAGGTGCGAGCGGGCGTGATGACTCCGAACCACCGCCGCAAGGCCGCCTGGAGTGCCGCGATCTCCGTTGGATCGGGCCGGGGTGACGAAGACGCCCAGGCCACGTAGCAGTCCGGTCGAAGGAGCAGGGCGGTGGGCGCGGCGGCCTGGGAGCGCGCCGTGACGACATCGACCTGGTCGTGCCGCAGGGCGAGGGTCTTCGCCAGTGACGCCTCCTCGGTCAGGTCGAGCAGCAAAGGACGTGCGGTCCTGGTCAGCTCGGCCAGCCGGACCGGACCGGCCGGGGTGCGCAGGTCCAGGTCCGGGGCGAACCGGCCGGTCAGCGGATGCGCCTCGCCCGCACCCATGTCGTAGCGGACGTCGGCGCCCGCGGTGAGCTCGGCCAGGCGCCGCACGGTGCCGGGGTCGCGGAGCAGTTCGGCGAACACCTCGCGCAGTCCGGTGACATCGTCGCCGGGGGCGATCAGGGCCGCCTGTGCCTGCGCGTTCAGCACCATGCGCCGGGCGGCCGACCGCCGCTCCGTCTCGTAGGTGTCCAGCAGCCCGGACGGGGCTCCTGCCCGGATCTCGGCGGCGAGTTTCCAGCCGAGATTGACCGCGTCCTGCAGGCCGAGGTTGAGCCCTGGACCGCCCCCCGTGGCGGCGTACACATGAGCGGCGTCACCGATCAGGAACACCCGGCCGTCGGCGAACCGTTCGGCGACCCGGGTGTTACCGCCACTCAGCCGGCGCAGCACGTGCGGTCCCTGGCCGTCGGGCGGGCCGATCGGCACCTCGACGCCGAGCACGCGGCGGACGCTCGCCCGTAACTCCTCCAGGCTCATCACCGCGTCGGTCGCGGGCTGGTCCCACTCCGTGGTGCTGACCAGCGGCGGGTGGCCGGGCATCGGCGCGTAGGAGAACCCCCCGTGCTCGGTGCGGTGGGGCAGGAACGGCGAAACGGCACCGTAGCCGGGCACGTTCAGCGCACCGGTCGCAGGATCGACCCGGTCCGCCGGGACCGTCACATGCGCCGAGCGCACGGTCATCCGGTCGTAGGTGACTCCGGGGAATCCGATGCCGGAGAGTTTGCGAGTGACGCTGTGGGCTCCATCGGCGCCGACAAGGTACCGGGCCTGCAGGTGGTAGGCCCCGCCCGGGCTCGCGACGTCGACGGTGACCGCCTCGTCGTCCTGCGACAGGCCCACGACCTCATGTCCGCGCCGGATCTCCACGCCCAGTTCGACGGCGCGCTCCTGCAGAACCTGCACGATGCGCCGCTGCGGCACCGGCAGGGCGTAGACGGGGCTGTCGTCCAGCAGACTCAGGTCCAGGCCCATCGCGCCGAACATGAAGTAGGCGGAGTTCGGCCGCGGCGGCTCCGGGCTGCCACTGAGACGTTCGTGCAGCCCCCGGCGGTCGAGCAGCTTGACGACCTGGCCGAGCAGCCCGTTCGCCTTCGGTTCCTCGCTCGGCTCCGGCAGCCGCTCCAGCACGAGTGGCCGGACCCCCGCCAGGCTCAGCTCGCAGGCCAGCATCAGCCCGTTCGGGCCGCCGCCGACGATGACGACATCTGTGATCATGTGCGTTCCCTTGTTCGCCTGAGGTGAGAGGACGCCCAGGCTAGGAAAAAAGTTGCGTGTAGGCAAGTTTGCGTACGCGCATTGAATCTGGGAGGCTGAGACGGTGACGACGAGACCGGCAGGGCTGCGCGAGCAGAAGAAGCAGGCCACCCGAGAGGCCCTGCGCACGGCGGCCCTGCGGCTGGCTCTTGAGCGTGGACCCGACAACGTGCGCGTCGACGACATCGCCGAGGCCGCCGGCGTCTCACCCAGGACGTACAACAACTACTTCTCCAGCCGCGAACAGGCGATCGTCGCCGCCGTCGCCGGCGAACGGGAGGCGCGGGTCGCGGCGGCGGTGGCCGACCGGCCCCGCGGCGTCGGCCTCGCCGACGCCGTCATCGAGGCGATCGTGGATCAGTACACCGCCCCGGACGAATCCGCCCGGGACGCGCTACTGCTGATCGTCACCCGCCCGGCGCTGCGTGAGGCGTTCGTCGAAACCACCACCGCGATCGAGCACCCCCTCACCGATGCGATCGCCGGACGTCTCGGCGACGGCGACCCGCACACCGCACGGGTGCTCGCGGCGAGCGTGGCCGCCGCGGTTCGCGTGGCGCTCGAGCAATGGCTGCAGGCGACCGTCTCGTCCGCCACGGCCGGCGGGCTCGTCGTGCCGTCCGGCTCGCTACCGGACCTCCTTCGCGCCGCGCTCGCGCCCCTCGCACCCGCACTCGACGCCGCCGAGCAACGAGCACTCCGCCACCGGCGTCAGTGAACCGCCTGCCGAAGGAAACGGCGCCCCGGTATCTGCCGCTGAATCGTCGCCGGCGTGGGAGGCGGCCGAACACCACCGGCAGGAGGGGGCCTTTCGGGCCGCAGGCGCGGAACGCGATCCGCACCTGGCCGAAAGGCCCCCTCTTCGTCAGGACTCCGGCTGCCGCTCACCCAGGCCCTGGAACCGGCTCTCGATGAAGTCGCCCCAGGTCGCGTCGAGCGTCACCATCTCACCGTCGACCATCTTCCACTGGGGCGCCTTGTGCGGCGGGTAGGCGAACAGTACCGACGACAGGCGTTCGTAGCCGGGCGGCATGGGTTTGGTGTGCACCCGGTGCGTCGACGGCCGGAAACGCCCGTCGGAGGCGCTTGTGAGCATCCGGCCGATGTTGCACAGGACCACGTCGGTGCCGGCGATCACCGGCTCCACCCAGGTGCCGTCGTGCAGCACGTACTGCAGCCCCTGGTCGGAAGGCGGCAACTGCAGGCCGAGCATCTGGATGCCCGAGTGCTCGTGCGCCAGCACCTCGCGATCGCCCACGTCCCGGTAGCGGATCACCCGCAGGTTCGTGGCCTCCCGCGACAGGTCCAGCTCGGGTGTGCCGGGCGCCATCATGCCGCGGACGACCTCTCCGAACAGGGAGATCAGCCGGAACGCAGTGTCGAACACACCGGCCGCCGCCGCCCCGAACGCCGGGAAGGCGCGCAGCACGTCACCGGCGCCGGGCGGCTGGTCGGCCAGCAGCGCCCCGCTGATGTGAATGAACTCCTTGGGGTCGGGCACGCCGTTGGCCAGGCGCGGGATCTCGGAGTTGTAGGGGAAGAACCCGTGCGTGCCGCCGACCGACAGCTGGGGCACCGACGACTGCGCGTAGTCGGCCAGCCGCGGCTCCGGCGATCGGCACGCCGAGGCGAACTCCTCCATCATGGTGCGGACGCGTGCGCCGATGCCGGGGACCTCGGCGGCCATGAAGCCCCAGTCGGTCAGCTGGGTCCTGATGGCTTGCGTCGCCTTCTCCATGTCGGCGTCGAGATCGTCGGCGCGCACGAGGGGAACGCGACCACTGAGTTCCATGGGGGGGACGTCCATTGTCGCTCCACTTCTCTTCGGTCACTACGGGGTGCGGGCGATATGCGAATCCGTGAAGGGCGGCGGTGCCGCCCTTCACCTGACCGCCGGGTTGACGCGGGGGCCGCCGGTGGCGGAGCTGAGTCCCAGCCGCTGCGCGACCAGCGCCACCTCCGTCCGGTTGGAGCAGTCGAATTTCACCAGCAGGTTCGAGACGTGCCGTTTGACGCCGTGGATCGAGATGCCCATGGCGCGGGCGATCTGGTTGTTGCTCATTCCGCGCAGCAGCAGGGCGAGCGCCGTGTGCTCGCGCTCGGTCAGCCGGTCGGTCAGCTCGGCGCCGGCGCTTTGGGGGGAGGCCGCGGCCGGCGACACGGACGGTGACACGGACGGCGCGACCGGCAGGGTGGGCAGGTCGCCGCTGAGCAGGTGCGCGAAGGCGTCGGACAATCCGGCGACGTTGACCACGTCCCACAGCAGGCAGCCGTCGACACCGTGATCGCCGGCGACAGGGGACAGGTGGCGCGCCTCCTCGGTTCGCATCAGTGCCAGCACCCTGGTGCGGCCACAGGGCGTACCGGCGGCGGCCACCACCTGCGGCACCGTCGCGACCGGCAGCACCACCACGTCGAAATCCCCTCCGCCCAGCGCCTGGCCGGCCTCCGCCACGCTTCGGCCGACCGTCGCCCTGACCACGTGCGGTACCCGGCACAGCAGCAGCGGCAGCCCGTAGAAGGAGATCTCGTCCTCGGCCAGCCAGAAGACGGACAGGATCCGGCGGCGGCCGAAAAGAGGCGCGGCGATCCGCTCGCCCGCATCCATCGTTCTCGTGCTCATCGCATGATCCTTTCTGTCGTTGAGGTCATCGCCCGCGCGGGGCGAGGGTGGTGACGAAGTGCCGGTAGAACCGGTCGGCGTCGACCGACCGGGCACAGCGGACCGCGCGCCCGCCGGCACTTCGCACGATTCGTCCCTGGCTCGCGCTCCGGGTCACGACATCGCAGCGCACCGTCTCGAAGGTGCAGATGTCCTGGTCGGCGAGGTAGGAGGTGGTGAGGCTGTCCCAGCAGCAGTAGGGCAGCCCGGTGGTCTCCAGCGTGCCGAAGGTGAGCGCGAGCAGCGACCCGGCCAGGTCGCTCACGTGCTCGCCGTACGCACGGCCGAAGATCTCCACGAAGTCGGCGGTCACCGGCACCCGGTTGGTCACATCCAGCGGGAACATGGTGATCGGCACATCGGAGTCGAACACGCACTTGACGGCGTCGGGATCCCAGTAGACGTTCCACTCGCCGGTGCCGTCGTGGCCCGGCTGGTGGACGTTGCCCGCCACATCCAGGGCGCCGCCCATGAACACGATCTCCTCGATGCGTGCCGCGAGCCGAGGATGGTGCTTCAGGCACCAGGCGATGTTGGTCAGCGGGCCGGTGGCCAGCACGGTGACCGGTCCCGGCGCCTGCGCCAGCCAGGTGGCGAGCTGCTCGTGCGCCGGGGGCGCCTGAGCGGCGGGGACGGTGCGGCCGCGCTGGTTGAGCACGGGCAGCGCGTCCGCCCGCAGGGCGTCGATCCGCCAGGCGAGCGGAAAAGGGTTGCGGCCGGGCAGCACGCCCAGCGCCGTCGGTACGTCCCGGCCCACCAAGGCGAGGATCTTGCGGGTGGCCGACAGGCCGGGCGCGGGCAGGCAGTCGGCCGGGGTGACGGCGACACCGCGCAGATCGACGTTCTCGTAGCGGGTCAGCAGCAGCAGCGCCAGCAGGTCGTCGGGCGCGCCGTCGTGGTCGAACACGACGTGGCGGCGGCGCGCACCGGGGGCGGTGCCGGTCGCGGTGCCGGTTGTCGGGGGGTCAGTCACGGCGCCTCACCAGGTGGAAGGAGAAGTCGGTGCCGCGGTGGTAGTCCTGCGAGAACAGCAGGGGCCGCCCCGCGCTGTCGTGGTGGGTCTGGATGAGCAGCAGCCACGCGCCGCCGGCCTCGGCGCCGCCGATGCGCTCGGCCTGCGCCGAATCCAGGGTGACGGCACGGACCTGGGTGACCGCGTACGCGATCGTGTGACCGTGCTCGGTGAGGAGCTGAAACAGCGACCCGGACCAGTCGACCTCGTCCAGCGGGAGACGGACGAGCCGGCGCGGGAACAGGTCGATCGAGTAGAGCAGCGCGTCGTCCCGGTGCCGGCGCAGCCGCTCCAGGCGCACGATCGTCTCACCGGGCGCCAGCCGCAACACCTCGCGCTGGTGGCGGTCCGGCTCGACCGAGGCGACGTCCAAGACGGTGTCATCGGCGGTGAAACCGCGGCTGGCGAGCATCTCCGTCACGCCTTCGAGGCGGGTGAGCGGACGATCCAGGCTCGGCTGCGCGGTGAGGTAGCGGCCGTCACCGTGGCGCGCCTGGATGACGCCCTCCTGCTCCAGGAGCTTGAACGCCTCGCGGATGCTGGTGCGGCCCGCGTCGAAGAGGTTCATCAGCTCGTTCTCCGACGGCAGCTTGTCGCCCGGGCGCAGGCCCTGCTCGACGATGAGGAGGCGGAGCCGGTCGCGGATCCTGACGGCCAGGGTGTGCGGTCGTGGTGTCATGCGGATATCTCCTGCGCCGGTGGACCGTGGAGAGGGGCGAGACCGAGCTCTCCGGCGGACGGGTAACTGGGCACGCAGAAACGGCGCGTGACCGAGACTGCGGCCACCCTGCAGGCGAGTCGGACCCCGGCCGCCAGGCTCAGCCCGGCGCGCAGGGTGGCGGCCAGCGTACCGGTGAAGGCGTCGCCCGCTCCGGTCGTGTCGACAGCGTCCACGCGGGGTGCGTCGACCAGCATAGTGCCGTGATCGTCGCTCACCTCGGCCCCCCGCTCGCCCCGGGTGACGACCACGGCCCCTCCTTTGGTACGAAGGCCTAGAGACCGCGAGGAGTCCGCGGTGCGGCCACCGGTCAGCACGCTCAGTTCTGCCTCGTTGAGCACCACCACGTCGGCCCTGCTCAGCAGGTCCGCCCCGTCGGCCCCCAGGAACGCCTCGGCCGGGCTGGGGTTGACCAGGAGGCGCACTCCCGGCGAGACGGCCGCCGCGGCCGCGCACGAGGTGGCCACCGGGATCTCGCCCTGCAGGACGAGAACCGACCCGGCCGGCAGACGCGCGGCCGCCGCGGCCGCCCGCTCCGGGGCCAGAAGGCCGGCCGCCCCCGGCCAGGTCATCACGATCTGCCGCCCCTGGTCGTCGACGTAGACGAAGCTGCGCCCGGTGGCCACGCCCTTGGCGATCGCGCAGTCGCCCACCTCGACGCCGTCGGCCCGCAACGCCGCCAGCGCCGCCGAACGGTCGGCGTCCTCGCCCAGGCAGCCGGCGAAACGCGCGGGCGCGCCGAGCCTGGCCGCCGCGACCGCCACGTTCGCCGCCTTGCCGCCGTGCGCGGTGGCGTACTCGGCGGCGTTGACGCTCTCGCCGGCGGACGGCAGGCGGCCGCCGAACATGTAGAGGTCCAGGGTGTAGGCGCCGAGCGCGAGCACGGTCACCGGGGCACCGCCTTTCTCGGGGGCGCCGGTGCTTGGTGAGGGGAGCGGGCCAAAGGCGGGGTCATGCGCCCAGCCCCACCGCGCACGGGGCGATGCTGTCGGCGTCCACCGAGACGCGCACGTCGGGGTGCCGGTACGCCAGCGTGACCGGGAGCGACACCTCCGGTTCGGTCGTCAGCAGCAGCACGCGGACGATGTACCGCTTCCACGCGCCGCCGTCGGTGATGAGGTGCAGCCGCCGGGCGGAAAGGATCTCCGCCATGCCCAGCGTGATGGCCATCGGCGGGATGGGCTGGGTGTAGCCGCCGGTCAGCCGGTGCGAAAGGGCCACGAGCGTGTCGTCGAGCAGGGTGACGATCCGCGTGGTGGAGGCGGCGAACTCCTCGACGGTGTACCGGTGCCAGCGGCTCGAGGGCGGCTCGTTGAAGGCGAGGTGCCCCCGGTAGCCGAAGCCCGCGAAACACGTGTCGGCCCCGCCGACCTCGCGCAGGCGGGCGCCGTAGGCGTCGGGATCGAGGACGTCGGGGTAGACGACGTTGCCGGGGTGAGGGCGCAGCGCGGGGTCCAGCAGCTGGTAGAGGTTGCGGTCGCAGTAGCCGCGGAAGCTGAACGGGTGTGACGGCTCGACGGGGCGGCCCTGCCAGTCGAGGAACTCGTCCATGTGGAAGGCGTGCACCTCGGCCCAGCTGATGCGCTCCTGGTTGCAGATGCGCGCCAGCAGCGGATAATGCGCCTTGGGGCCCACGGGCAGGATCCAGCGGGTGGGCTCGCCACGCAGGTTGTTGTCGCGCAGCTCGTCGGCCATCTCACGGGCCAGCCGGTGGTAGAGGGCGCCTGTGTCGGGATACACGGTCACCGGGTGCCGCGCGATCGCCGTGAGCGTCGCGGTGGGCATACTCAGGTGCTCCTCGGTGAGCTCGCCGGAGGTGCGGGGATAGGGGTAGGCGTGCGCCTTTGTCCTGACGAAGGTCACGTCACTCCTTTGAAGGGTTTCGGGATAAGGAACCGGGACAGGACGTTTCGAGTGACGCGCCGGACGTCGCCGTCGCAGCAGGCGAGGCTGGCCACCCAGTTGACGGATCCGGTGGCGAAGACGGCGCCGCCCGCCCCGGTCAGGCGCAGCGTCATGTCGGCGCGGACGGCGTCCGCGCCGAGACGGGCCTCCTCCGGCGCGTTCTGGTAGTGGCCGCTGTGCCCGCCCGCGGACGTGGCGAGCAACAAGGTGCCCGGCGGGGTGCCGAGGCCGGGGTCGGCGCGGTCGATCTCGTCTCCGGCGGCGCCGCCGAGAGCGAGCCCGTGGCGGCCGATGACCGGATCGGAGATCCCGGCGAACACCCAGGCCGCCTCGGCACGGTAACCGTCGGGCAGGCGGGTGAAGCCGGGCGCCGGGCCCCAGCCCTGGGCGGTGAAGCCGACGCCCAGCAACTCCTGGGGCGCCAGGCCGCGCTCGCGCCACAGTCCGCCGGGCTCCCCGGTCGAGGTGAGGACGTCCTCTCCAGGCTCGTTGTCCCACCAGGCGCCGGTGTGGCCGCGGCGCACCTCGATCGCGTTCGGGTGGCGCGAATCGACGCCGGTCACCCAGTAGAAGCCGTTGCCGCCCAGGTACATGAGCCGTCCGCCGCCGGACACGTACGCCGCGACGGCCTCGCGCTCCGGTGCGCTGACGTACTCGGGGTGGCTGCCGGTCAGCACGACGCGGTAGCGCGCCAGCAGGGCGGCCCCGCCGGTGTGCACGTCCTCGTCGGCCAGGACGTCGAAGGCGAAGCCCTCGGCGTGCAGCCAGCGCAGCAGCAGCAGGTCGGCGGCGAAGTGCCGGGGCGCCCCGGTCATCCACCACCGGTAGTCCGGCGTGTGGTTGAGCACCGGGCGCCGACCGCAGGAGTGGTAGACGGGGCCGCCCTCGCGTCGCTGGTCGTACAGGGACAGGCCCAGGTCGCGGTGGGCGTTGAGGTGGACGTCGGTGTCCGACAGCTCGATGCGCCGGTCGGTCACGTGCGAGTAGTCGCCGAAGTACTCGGCCTCGCTGGACTGGCGGTGGTTGGCGTAGGCCAGGTAGGTGAACGTCGGCAGGACGACCGCGATCGGGCGCGCCGGGCCGGCCGGGGGGACGACGAGCGGGACAACGTGGCAGTCACCATGGGAGTCACCGCCGGCGCGCACTCGCACGCCGAGCACGGTCGAGCCGGCGTCGACGGGTACGGTCACCGAGCAGGTTCGCGGCCAGCGGGCGTCGTCCAGGTCTTCGGGGCTGAGCTGCAGGGCGGTGCGGGTGCCGTCCTCGCCGGGGCCGACGAGCCCGGCGAGCGGCCGGTTGACGGCGCGGGCGTGCCGGGCGTTTCCGCTGATGTCGAGGACGACGGGGCCGCCCGGATCGGCGGCCGGGTCCCACAGGGCGAGAAGGCCGGCGCCCAGGTGCCCGGCCAGGGCCGGGCCGCCGGTCAGGCCCGTCATGGTGTCGCAGTCGCCGGAGGTGAGCGCGTCGCCGGTCAGCAGGGGCAGCGCCAGGCGCCCGGCGTACGGGTCGCGGTGGCCGGAGCCCGCGCCGAAGCGCAGGGTCGCGGTCGCCGGCTCCAGCGGCAGGTCCGCCCGGTGCGCGGTGGCGTCGTCGCGCATCGCCCCTCGGACGGTGAGACGCAGCCGGGTGCCGGACGGCTCCGCCGTCCAGGCGGCCACCAGCAACGACCACGCCCCCTGCGGGAGGGCCGAACCCGCTCCCGCGCGCAGGACGCCGGATCCGGTCTCGATGACGGTCTCGGGACGTCCGGCCTCGTCCAGGGTGATCAGCAGCCGCCGGTCGCCGGTGTCCAGCTCCGCCACGACCTGCCGGGCGACGGCCCCGTGCGGGCGCAGCCACAGCGCGACGCTGCCCCGGGCGGGGGCCGGCACGCCGGTGGCCTCCAGGTGGGAGCCGGTCAGCAGGCGCCGCGGCTCGACGACGACCGGCATCGCCTGGCCGAGCACGGTCTGGCTCACCAGGTCGACCACCTCGACCCGCGCGGCTCCGGCGGGCCCGCTCGCGTGCACGTTCACGCGCTGTCCGGGGGAGGCGGACCAGCGGTCCAGGTAGGCCAGCATCCGGGGTCGCGGCACGTGTGTCATGGTCAGGCATCTCCCCGCCGGTAGGGCAGGCCGACGTAGGCGGGCATGCGCAGCCGCTGGGCGACCGTGGCCAGCACCAGCAGCGTGGTCAGGTACGGCGTGACGTAGATGAGCTGGGTGGGCACCGAGCCGGTGCTCTGGAAGAGCGCGAAGGCGGCCGCGCCGAGCAGGGCCGCGCCCGCCGCCAGGCGGGGCCGCCGTCGCGCGACGACGATCGCCGTCGCCCACGCCAGCATCGCGCCCAAAAGCAGCAGGGTGTGCACCGCGCTCGCCTGGCGCAGCTGCACGGCGTCGGCGTAGCCGAACAGCAGCGCCCCGCCCGCCGTGCCGACCGGCCGCCAGTTACCGAAGATCATTGCGGCGAGGCCGATGAAGCCGCGCCCGCCGGTCTGGCCCTCCTGGTAGAGGCCGGAGGAGACGGTGACGAGGTAGGCGCCGGACAGACCGGCCAGAGCGCCGGAGACCAGCACGCCGCAGTAGCGCATCCGCTGGACCGGCACGCCGAGCGAGTCGGCCGCGGCCGGGTGCTCCCCGGCCGAGCGCAGCCGCAGCCCGAACGCGGTGTGCCACAGGAGCACGACGCTGACCGGGACGAGCACGACGGCGGCCACGGTGAGCCACGACACCTCGTGCAGCAGCCCTCGCAGCAGGCCGGCGGCGTCCGCGAGGAGGAAGACGCCGCCGCGTTCCAGGTCGCCCAGCAGGTCGCCGCCGCCCGCGCCGCCCGCCAGCAGCGGCACGCTCACGGTGCCGACCTCGCCCGTGACGGGGGGCGACTGGGTGGCCCCGGCGCCGGGCAGGCCGGCGAACACGACGACGCACAGAAAACGCGCCACCCCCGCCGCCAGGATGTTGACGGCGATGCCGCACACCACCTGGTCGACGCCGAAGGTGACGGTGACGACGGCGTGCAGCAGTCCGGCGGCGGCGCCGCCCAGCACTCCGGCCACCACCCCGGCCCAGACGCCGTGGAAGTGGCCCGCCCACGCCCCGCACACCGTCCCGATGATCATCATGCCCTCGATGCCGAGGTTGGCGACGCCCGCGCGTTCGCTCCACAGTCCGCTCAGGGCGGCCAGCCCGATCGGCACCGCGAGGCGCAGTGCGGCGCCGACCATGCCGGAGTCGGTGAGCGCCTCGCCGGTGAGGGCGCGGACGCCCGCCACCGCGAGCAGCACGAGCAGGACGATCAGCAGCGGCCGCCGCGTCAGCGCGTTCACGAGACCCCGCCCGGCGCCGGGGCCGGGGTGGCCTCGGGCTCGGTGCGTTCCCGCACCAGCCGTGCGGCGCGCCGGCGTTCGGCACGACGCACCACCTCGTGCGCGACCACGACACTGATCACGATGACGCCCTGCATGATCGTGACGATCTCCTTGGGCACGCCCTCGATGTCGAGGATGAGCGCCGAGCGCTCCAGGAAGCCGAAGAGCAGGGCGGCGAGCGCGATGCCGAGCGGGCTGTTGCGGCCGAGCAGGGCCACCGCGATGCCGGTGAAGCCCGCCCCGGCGGGAAAGTCCAGGCCGAAGTGGTAGGCGGTGCCCAGCAGGTGGGGCAGCCCGGCCAGTCCGGCGATCGCGCCCGAGACGAGCATCGTCACGATGATCATGCGGCGGGGGTCGACGCCGTGGACGCGGGTCGCCGCGGCGTTCAGCCCGCTCATCCGCAGGTCGTGCCCGAACAGCGTCCGGGTGAGCAGCAGGTGCAGGGCCACCCCCAGGAGCGCGGCACCGAGCACGGCCCCGCCCAGGCTCGCACCGCCCGGGAGCGTTACCCCGGCCGCGGCGAGCAGGCCGTTCAGCTCGGGCAGGCGGGCCGAGGGCGGCAGGTCCGCGGTCGACCCCGTCGTGCTGCCGGCGGCGAACACCTCGGCCAGCAGGTACGCCACGACCCCGGTGGCGACATAGTTCAGCAGCAGCGTCGACAACACCTCCGACACACCGCGCCAGACCTTGAGCAGCGCGGCGAGCGCGGCCCACGCGGCCCCGGCGAGCATGGCGACCGCGCACATGACGGCCACGTGCAGGGGCGCCGGCAGGTCCAGGTGCGCGCCGGTGGCCGCGGCCAGCAGCGCGGCGAGGCGGTACTGGCCCTCCACGCCGATGTTGAACAGGTTCATGCGGAACGTGACGGCCACCGCGAGGCCCGCGAGGAAGTAGACGACCGAGCGGTTCACGGCCGAGACGAGCGAGTCCGGCCGCGCGCCGAACTCCAGCATCGTCACATATGTCCTGCCCGGCGACGCGCCCGCCGCGGTCAGCAGTGCCGTGGCCACGACGAGGGCCAGCAGCAGCGCGAGCGCCGGCGCGGCGAGCACGCGCGGCACCTTCCCGGCCCGGGTGATGATCGCGTTCATCCGGTGCCCGTCATCAGCCGGACCAGGCGCGGCCGGGTGAGTTCCGCGACCGGCAGGGCGGGCGTCAGCCGGCCGCGCAACATCACCTGTACGCGGTCGCTCAGGCCGAGCACCTCGTCGAGGTCGGCGCTGACCAGCAGGACGGCCAGGCCGGCGTCGCGGGCCTCGCGCAGCAGATCCCAGATGACGGCCTGGGCGCCGACGTCCACGCCGAGGGTGGGGTGGGCGGCGAGCAGCACCTGGGGACGGCCGCGCAGCACCCGGCCGACGACGAGTTTTTGCTGGTTGCCGCCCGACAGCGCGGCGGCGGGGACGTCGGGGGAGGGTGCGCCGACGCCGAGGCGGGCGCCGATCTGCCCGGCGGCCTCCCGGGCGGCCGCGCGGTCCAGGCGCCACCGGCTGCGGCGGCGCAGGTCCTCGCTGCCCAGCATGACGTTCTCCCACAGCGTGGCGGGCAGCGCCAGCGCGTGGCGGTGGCGGTCCTCGGGGATGCACGCCAGTCCCAGGCGGCGGCGCCCGCGCACGCCCAGCCGGGTGACGTCACGGTCGCCGAGGCGCACGGTGCCGGCCGTGATCTGGCGGGTGCCCACCAGCGCGTCGATCAGCTCGGACTGCCCGTTGCCCTGGACGCCGGCGATGCCCAGGATCTCGCCCTCGGCCAGCTCCAGGGTGGCCGCCTGGACGGCGTCGGTGCGCACGCCGTCCAGACGCAGCACGACGGGGCCCTTTTCCGTGCGCCCGCCGCGGACGGTGGGCGGCAGGTCGCCGCCGGCGATGAGCCGGGTGAGGACGCCCGGGTCGGCGTCGCCGGCGGCGAACTCGCCCACCGCGGTTCCGGCGCGGATGACGGTGATGTGATCGGAGACGCTGAGCACCTCGTCGAGCTTGTGCGAGATGAACAGCACGGCCAGGCCCTGGGCGCGCAGTTCGGCGAGGCTGGTGAACAGGCGCCCCACCTCGCCGGGCGCCAGCACCGTGGTGGGCTCGTCAAGGATGAGGAGGCGCGCGCCCCGGTACAGGGCCTTGAGGATCTCCACCCGCTGCCGTTCGCCCAGGCCCAGGTGCTCGATCCGGGCGCCGGGGTCAACGGCCAGGCCGTAGCGCTCGCCGAGGTCGCGCAGCGCGCGGGCGCTCGTGCGGCGGTCGAGCAGCCCGCGGCGCGAGGTCTCGGCGCCCAGGATCACGTTCTCCAGCACGGTCAGGTTCTCGGCGAGCAGGAAGTGCTGGTGCACCATGCCGATGCCGGCCGCGATGGCGTCGGCGGGCGACCGGAACCGCACGGGGACACCGTCGAGCAGCAGGTCGCCGGAGTCGGGGCGCTCCTCGCCGTACAGGACGCGCATGAGGGTCGACTTGCCGGCGCCGTTCTCGCCGACCACGGCGTGCACCTGGCCCGGCCGCACCAGGAGGTTCATGTCGCGGTTGGCGGTGACGCCGGGGTAGCGCTTGGTGATGCGGCGAAGCTCGACGAGCGGCACCCCCGGGGAGGTCGTCGAAGGCCGCCTCACGGGGTGACCGGCACGTCGATCTCGCCGGCGATGATCCGCTTTCTGATCTCGTCCAGCCGGGGGCGGATGTCGGCGAGGTCGGAGCCGGTGGTGGCGTAGCCGACACCGTCCTCGTCCAGGCCGAACTCGCGCAGCCCGTAGACCGCCTTGCCCGCCGCCTGCTCCTCGATGACGCGCCGCACCGCGACGTCGATCTGCTTGGTGGCGCTGGTGAGGATCACCTCCGACAGGTCGGGGGCGACGGTGCGGCGCTGGTCGACGTCGACGCCGATGGCCCACTTGTGTGCCGCCTTGGCCGCCTGGAAGACGCCGAGCCCTGAGGCGCCGGCCGCGTGGTAGACGATGTCGGCGCCGCCGTCGTACATGCCGCGGGCGGCCTCCCGCGCCTTGTCGGGGGAGGAGAATCCGCTGAAGTCGGGCGGCTGCGTCATGAAGACGCTCGACAGCCGGATCTTCGGGTCGATCGCGCGGGCGCCGGCCGCGTACCCGGCCAGGAACTTCTCCTGGGGCGGCGTCTGCACGCCGCCGACGAAACCGATCCGCCCGGTGGCGGACTTCAGCGCCGCCGCGGCCCCGACCAGGTAGCTGGCCTGCTCCTCGCGGAACACCACGTTGGTGACGTTGGGCAGCTTCACCGTCGCGTCGTCGATGATGACGAAGTGCGTTCCCGGGTAGGCGGGCGCGACCTTCGTGAGCGGCTGGGCGTAGAAGAAGCCGACGGCCAGGACGGGGTTGTGGCCCGTCTCGGCGAGGAGGCGCAGGATCTCCTCCAGGTCGGAGCCGGCCGCGTTCGGGCTCAGCTCCTTGACCTCGATGCCCAACGAGGCCTTGGCCTGATCGACGCCCGCCCCTGCGGAGTCGTTGAAGGACTTGTCGCCGCGCCCGCCTCGGCTGTAGGCGACCCCCACACGCAGACCGGCGGCACCTGCAGCCGAGGCGGCCTCGTTCGCCCCCGCGTTCTGGGCGGTGCCCTGCGAGCCTCCGCAGGCGACGAGGGCGAACAGGAAGCAAAGGGCGATTGACGACCGGGTGAACAGGCGGGACACAAGTACCTCCCAAACCGGGGCTTTGACCAGAATGAGTACTCATCAGACAAGTGTCAATGCTTCTCTGATAACTGCTCCAGCCATACGGCGACGCCGTCCTCGTCGTTGGACGCGGTCATCTCATGGGCCGCGGCGAGCACCGCCGGATGGGCGTTGGCGACCGCGACCGCCGTCCCCGACCAGGTCAGCATCGGCAGGTCGTTGGGCATGTCGCCAAAGGCGATCACCCCCGCGCGGCCGAAGCCGAGCCGGTCGGCCATCGCCTCCAGGGCGGCCGCCTTCGTCACTCCGGCGCGGGTCACCTCGCAGAACACGTCCGCCGACACGGTGACCTCGCACCCGGGCAGCAGCGTGCCCACGCTCTCGTAGTATCCGCGGGCCGCCCCCTCCAGCTGGACCACGATCTTGCCGACGCCGTGCCAGTCGATCGCCTCCTCCAGCCTCGCCACCCGGCGGGCGTCGCGGGCCAGCGCGGGGGCCAGCTCGAAGGCGTCCTCCAGCAACAGCTCCAGATGACACTCGGCGCCCAGCCGGATGCCGGGAAAGCGGTCGCGCAGCGCCGTCAGCGCCCTCACCACGTCCGCCTCGGCGAACGGGTGGTGATCGACCACCTCGTCCCGGGCGAAGTCGTAGACGACGGAGCCGTTGCCGCAGACCGCGCTGTTCGCGTCGGCTGCGTCGCCTGCGTTGCCTGCGTTGCCTGCGTTGCCTGCGTTGCCTGCGTTGCCGGTGTCGTTGAGGGCCGCGGCCACGTGCCGGGTGTCTCGGACCGGTCGCGCCGTCGCGATGACGAACACATGCCCGGCCGCCCGGACGCGGCGCACGGCCGCCCGGGTGCGCTCGGACAGCTCGCCGCGCGAGTCGAGCAGCGTGCCGTCCAGGTCACAGACGATCATTCGGCGTTCCACGGGCGGCACGCTGCTCACGGCCGGCACGGCTCCCGCGACGAAGACCGCTGCCGATGGGTCACGACCCGGCCGACCGCGGACACCACGACGTCGGCCGCGCCCGCGGCCAGGATGGCGTCGATGGTCTCGGCCACGCCACGCCGTGCCGCCAGCCCCTGCACCACCACCGCCCCCTCCTCGGACAGGTCACCGACGCGCCATGAGCGCGGCGGCAGCGCGGGCGCGACGCGCGGCAACTCGCGCGCCGACGTGCGCACCGTCAGCAGCACGTGCGCCGCCCCCGCCCGCACCGAGGCCAGCAGCAGCGCCACCTTCTCGATCCGGGCGCGTTTGCCGGCGTCCCGCCACGCGTGCGGCCCGGCGATGAGCCGCGGCGCGCAGGTGCGCACCGTGTCGAGGACCCGCAGGCCCGGCGCGAGGGACGCGCCCGGTTCGAGCACCTCGATGACGGCGTCCGCGAGCTCGGGGATCTTGGCCTGGCTGGCGCCGTAGGAGTGCACCACCTCGGCCGCCGACCCCCGGCCGCGCAGATAGCGCCGGCCGATGCCGGGGAACTCGGTGGCCACCCGGGCGCCGGGGGACAGGCCCGCGGGCCCCTCGGCCGGTACGGCCAGCACCATGCGCCACGGACGGCCCGCCGCCACCGCCTCGACGACCTCGACCTTGGCGCCGGTCTCCTCGATCCAGTCGGTGCCGGTGACGCCGACGTCGAAGGCTCCGTCCTGCAGGACCAGCGGGATCTCCCGCGGCTTGAAGAAGACGACCTGGATCGGGCCGCCGTACTCGATGCTCGCCCGATAGCTGCGTCCAGACGTCCGGCGCACGCCGAGCCCGGCCGCGGTGAACAGGTCCAGGACCGGCCGCTCCAGAGCGGACCCCTTGGGCAGCGCGAGCGAGATCATGTGATCAGCGTCTCCAGGTAGGCGGGGTGTTGCCGGCGGGGGAGCGCATGGCGAGGGCGCGCAGAGCCAGATCGACCATGCCGGTCTCCTCGCCGCCGGCGGCCAGGACGCGCAGCCGCGCCGCGTCCAGCCAGCCGGCCTCGACGAATTTGTCGTGTTCGACGCGGGGCCGTTCCAGGTCTCCGGTGACGGTGGCGAGCACGTCGATCTCGCGCCGCCGGGTGCCGTCGCCGCCCTCCCAGTCGAACACCTTGACCAGGTCGCCGACCCGCTCAAGATGCCAGCCGGTCTCCTCGGCGATCTCGCGGGCGAGCGCCGCGCACAGCGTCTCGCCGGCCTCCACGTGCCCGCCGACGATGTCCCAGCAGCCGGGGAACAGCCGCACATGCGGGGCGCGGCGCTGCAGGAACACCTCGCCGCGCGGGTTGACCAGGACGGCTCCCACCACACAGCGCACGCCCTCGGCCGAGGCCCGCCGCTGGATCGTGTCGAACTCCCGCGGGTGCGGCGCGCAGCGCTCCGGCGGCGGGCTGCTCATGCCGTCTCCTGGTGGGCGTAGTAGGTGGCGTACAAGGCGGCGAACGGCCCGTCACGGCGCAGCAGCTCGTCGAAGGAGCCGTCCTCGACGATCCTGCCCTCGTCCAGGACGAGGATCCGGTCGGCCCGCCGGATGGTCGACAGCCGGTGCGCGATGACCAGGACGGTCCGGCCGGCGAACAGCCGCGCCAGCGCGTTCTGGATGTCCCTCTCGGTGAGGGGGTCGACACTGGCGGTCGGCTCGTCCAGGAGCACGATGTCGGGCTCGCGCACGAACATCCGCGCCACGGCGATGAGCTGCCGCTGCCCGACCGACACCCCCCGGCCGCCGTCGGCGAGCCGCTCGTGCGGCGCCATCGGCATGCTGCGCCTCCACACCCGGCGCCCGATCCGGTCGACGGCGCGCTCGACGTCGGCCGGACCGGCTCCGGGACGGCCGTAGGCGATGTTCTCCGCCAGCGTGCCGGCGAACACGAACGGGTGCTGCGGGACGACGCCGACGCGCCGCCGGTAGGCCGTCAGGTCCAGGGCGCGGACGTCGCGGCCGTCGACGAGCAGCTCGCCGCCCTGGAAGTCGTACGCACGGGCGATGATCTTGACGAGGGTGGACTTGCCGCCCCCGGTGCGCCCGACGATCGCCACCGTCTCGCGCGCGGCGATCCGCAGGTCCAGCCCGTCGAAGACGGGGCCGCCGGAGCCGTAGCCGAAACGCAGGCCGCGCGCCTCGATCTCACCGTTCAGGCGCGACACCGGCTCGCTCCCTCCCCGCACGACCGATCCCCGCTCGTCGATCAGCGCGAACACCCGTTCCGCGGCGGCCAGCCCCTGCTGGAACAGGCTCCAGAACGCCGCCGCCTGGGTGACCGGCTGCCACAGCATGCCGAGCGCCTGCAGCGCGAAGTACCACTCGCCGGGCGAGAGCCGGCCGAGCATCGCGAAACGCCCGCCCTGGTAGAGCACGACGGCCGTCGCCAGTCCCGCCAGCAGGGTCAGCACCGGCAGGATGACCGCGTAGATGAGCCCCTGGCGCACGTACACCCGGTACGACAGCCGGTTGACGTCGTCGAAGTCGTCGTAGACGGTCTGTTCGCGGCCGAAGCTCTTGGCGACGGCGATGCCCATCATCGACTCGTGGACGTTGGCGTTGACCTTCGCCATCACCCGCCGGGTGGCGGCCGCCGCCGTGCGGGCGATCCGGCGGAAGGCCAGCGCCGCCCCCAGCAGGAACGGCAACGCGGCCACGATGATCAGACCCAGGCCCGGGTCGGTCCAGAACACCACGCCGCCGAGCAGCAGGACCAGCAGCGACTGGCTGAGCAGGTTCAAGGTGAGGGTCATCACCGAGCCGAAGCCCTCGGTGTCGCCGGTGACCCGGCTGAGCACCCGCCCGACGGAGTTGTCGTCGTGGAAGACGACGTCCTTGTCCAGCGCGGCGTCGGCGGCCTCGCACTGCAGCCGGTAGACCACGTCGCCGACCAGCCGGGCGGTGACGGCCTGGCGCGCCCAGTTCATCGCCCACGCCAGCACCGCGGCGGCGACGACGAACAGGCCCAGCCACAGGCCCAGCCCCGCCCCGCCGCCGACCTCGTCGATCAGCCGCGCGATGACGACGGGCACCGAGGCGGTCAGCAGGGCCGACCCCACGACAAGGACCGCGCAGCCCAGCATCGTGCCGCGCCGGGCGCGCAGATAGGCCAGGATACGCACCAGGAGCCGGCGGTTGCCGTACACGCGGTCGTAGGTGTCGGCGTGCAGGCCCGCGAACAGGTCAGTCACTGTAGGTCTCCCGGTAGAGCGCGCAGCGTGCCATCAGCTCGTCGTGCCCGCCGAGGTCGACGACGCGCCCGGCGTCCAGCAGCACGATGAGGTCCGCGCGCCGGATCTGGCCCGGACGGTGCGAGACCAGCACGGTGGTGCGGCCGGCGGTCGCCCGCTCGATCGCCTCGGTGATGGTCGCCTCCGTACGCGCGTCGATCGCGCTCGTCGCGTCGTCCAGGGTGAGGACACGCGGGTCGGTGAGCAGCGCCCGGGCGATGGCCAGCCTTTGCCGCTGACCACCGGACAGCGTCGTGCCGCCCTCGTTCAGGACGGTGGCGTAGCCGTGCTCCATCTCCTGGACGAAGTCGTCGGCGCAGGCCAGTTTGGCGACGCGCTTGACGTCCTCTTCCGCGGCCCCCGCGGGTGCGCCGAAGGCGACGTTGTCCAGCACGCTCTTGGAGAACAGGAAGATCTCCTGGTCCACGTGGCCGATCTGACGGCGCAGCGCGCCCGGCTCCCAGTCGCGTACGTCCCGGCCGTCGATCAGCACCCGCCCCTCGTCGGCGTCGTACATGCGCGCGACGAGTTTCAGCAGCATGCTCTTGCCGCTGCCGGTGGGGCCGACGACGGCGAGCGTGCGCCCGGCGGGCAGGTGGAAGGACACCTCGCTCAGGACGTCCTTGCCGTCGTGGCGCAGGGTCACCCGGTCGAAGGTGATCGCACCCTCGACGGCCGTCGTGACGCCGGTGGTCTCCTCGAGGTCGCCGGGCCCGTCGATGATCTGCCGCATCCGGGCGGCGGCGGCCAGCCCCTCCTGGACGACCGGCACGGCCTGCTCCGACAACGTGACCGGCTGCGCCAGCGCCACCAGCCAGCCCAGGTAGGTGACGACCTGCGCGAGCGCCAGCTCGCCCTGGCCGTACAGGTACAGGGAGTGCAGGGCGCCGACGGCCATCGCGACGGCGAAGCTGAGCGCGGGCAGGTAGACGGCCTGCGCCCGGCCGCGCCGCACGAAGGCGTCCCGGTAGGCGGCGGCGGCCCGCCGGAACGCGAGCCGCTCGTGCTCCTCCTGGGTGGCCGCCTTCACGGTGGCGATGCCGGTCAACGTGGTGGAGAAACGCTCGTTCAGGTCGGCGAACGTCTCCCGGATGCGCATCGTCAGCGGTTGCAGCCGCCGCAGGTGCCGGCGCAGCGCGACCGCGAACACCACGACCAGCGCGCCGGGGGCGAGCAGGAGCTGGGGATTCAGCGAGGCGATGAACACGATCGGCACCACCAGGGCGAGCAGCGCGTTGAACGCGGTGGACACCCCTGGGCTGAACATGTAGTCGACGAGCCGCGCGTCGTTGATGGCGCGGGCCAGGATGTCGCCGATGCGCTGCTGGTCGTGAAAGGACATGCGCTTGGCCAGCAGACTGCGGTACAGCTCGTCGCGCACGTCGCGTTTGACCCGCTGGGCGAGAACCTCCATCGAGCCGTGCGAGAGCAGGTCGGCGGCGAACCGGCCGGCCGCCAGCAGCGCGGTGGCGACCGCCGCGGCGGCCAGCACGCCGGGGTCGGCACGCTCGCCGGTCGCCTCGGCGAACGCCGTGCCGATCTGGACCGGCACCAGCGTCGTGCACACGTTCGCCGCCACCGCCGCCACGGTGAACACCACCAGCAGCGGCCGGTGCACGCGCAGCCGGGTGGCGATCCACCCGAGCACGGCCGGCGACGCGACCTGCCGTGCTCGCCCGGCCCGGCCCGCCGGTCGCGTCCGGTCCATGGCCCCCTCCCTGGTCAACGGCTCACCTACACCGAGGCGCGGGCCGCGTCCGGCAGGTGTCCCAGGCCGTTCTTACCGTCCCGGTCGATCTCCTCCATCACCTGGTCGGCCAGCACGGAGGCGGCGAGCGCGTCGGCGATCGACGGCGTGTCACCCGCACGGGGGGCGTCGTTCCCGCAGGATGCCACGAACGCCTCCAGTTCCGGCCCGAAGCCGCTCCGGTCCCAGCCGTGATCGAGGTTCTTCGTGCCGTACAGCTCCTGGCCCAGCGGCAGGCCGTCGGCCAGATCGAGGGTCACCCGCTCCAGGGACGGCGCGCTGTAGCGGCTGCCGTCCATCCCCTGCACCATGACGCCCACCAGGAACCGCTTGACGTGGTTGCCCATCCGCAACGTCGACAGGGACCCGTCGCGGTGCCGGAGGAACACGTTCACCTGGAAGCGGTCGTCCTCACCCGGGATGACGTGCGCGTTCACCTGGACGACGGGGGAGGGGGTGAACCAGCGGGCCAGGTCAAGGGCGTGCACCCCGTTGTGCCGGATCCACGCCTCCAGCGTGGTGTCCACCCCCCACTGCGGGGCCGAGGGATGGCGGCTGTAGAAGTCGATCGTCACCGAGCACGAGGTCGCCCGGGCGTCGCGGCTCAGTTCGTGCAGCCGCCGCAGCGTCTCGGCGTAGCGGAAGTTGAAGCCCACCTGGACGTTGCGGCCGCTGCGGTCCACGACGTGGTGCAGATCCTGCAACGCGGGCGTCGAGGGCCCGGCGGGCTTCTCCACGAAGCAGTCGACGCCGCCCTCCACCAGCCGGCGGGTCAGCCGGTACGACGGCTCGGGCGGCACCGCGATGACGGCCGCGTCCACGGTGTCCAGGTCGAGCGCCTCGATCGAGTCGGCGCAGAGCGCGGCCCCGGACTCCTGCTGCAGTTCCTTGGCCAAGGACAGGTCGGGGTCGACGCAGGCCACGATCCGGTGACCGCGCACGCGCTGGAGGAACGGCAGGAGATTCTGGCTCATCTGCCGGCCGCAGCCGACCAGGGCGAGGCGCGGGAGGTCAGTCACGGCCGGCCTCCACGCTCGTGCTCCACCGCTCGAAGGCTCGGCGCGCCCGGCCGCGCAGCTCATCGGGGTCGATCTGCCGGTGTGCCAGGCTGACGAACGACGGGTGCCCTTCGAGGAGCAGGATGCCGGCGCCGGTGAGCGCGGCGAGCAGCGCCTCACGCCGCACCTTGTCACCCAGCAGCGCTTCATCGTGGTAGACCAGCTCGAACATCCCGCCGCCGAGAACGGGGCGGGCACCGACCAGGGCCGCCACACCGGCGTCCTCGGCCGCTGCGGTCAGGACGGCCGCCACCCGTGTGCCGATCCGGCCGATCTCGGCCCAGCCGTCCGGCGCGTCACCGATGGGCTTGTCCAAGATGTCGCGGGTCGCCAGCGCCGCGTACACGGCGATCATCTCCTTGGAGAACGTACCGCTGAGCCGGGCCCGTTCGGCGTCGGCCAGCAGTTCGGCCTCACCCACCACCAGGCTCAGCGGCGCCCCGTTGGCCAGCGCCTTGCCGATCACGATGAGGTCCGAGCCGATGGCGTGGTCGTGGTCGTAGCCGAGCGGCGAGATACGGCCACCGGTCTTGGTCTCGTCGAAGACGGTGAGCAGACCGGCGTCCCGGCACATCGCGACGGCCTGCCGCAGCACCTCGGGGGTGGTGAACGAGGCCAGGTAGGCGTCGAAGACGAAACAGCCCAGCCGGTCCCGGTAGCGCTCCAGGATCTCCGCCAGCGACTCCAGCCGCAAGTCCACCCAGTTCACCGCGGGCTCGCTCTCGCCGATGCCGCGCATCGCCTCGGTGTAGCGCGGTTTCCCGCGCAGCGGCGAGTGCAGCGGCTCGTGCCACTTCAGGGAGTTGGCGATCTGCGCGTCATGCCAGCCGATGTAACCGCTGCGCAGCACTCCCAGCCGGCCGTTGCGCATCGCGGCCAGCCGCAGGGTCGCGGTGACGGCCTCGGAGGCGGTTTTGAAGAACGCGCCGCGGTCCCCGGTCCGCTCGCCGAGCAGCCGTTCCAAGTACTCCGCGTGGAAGGTCGTGTAGCCCGGCATCATCACGCCGTTACCGAGATAGCCGCACAGAATTTCATTGAAGAGTTCGTCCGAGTGGCCGATTATCACCGGCCCGTATCCCATGACGAAGTCGATGTACGTCATCCCGTTCGCATCCGAAACCTCACCGCCCTGCCCCTGCGTGAACAGGAGTTGGCGTCCTTCGGACCGAAACTTACGAGTGATCTTCGAGTGAGCTATTCGCTCGTTTTTCGACAAGATCTTCCTCCTCTCCGGAAACCGTGAATAAGATCGAGAGCTTAATTTCCGAGACCGTAGCGGCGGCCTGCGAGCAGGGTCAAGTGAACCTTCTTCTAGGTTTACAACGCCTGGATAAGGGTGCGACGGTCGAAGCGGTGGGTCGAGCCGAACTCCGATATGGAGGCGATGTGGACCACGGATCGAGTCGGCGAATTCCGATCTCCGAAATACCCGGAACGGTACAGCCGGATATCGTCGGGCGCAGTAAACGGCTGTGGCGACTGCCCGAGGGCCGATGTCTGGTGCAGATAGTCCCCAGCCTGCGCAGTTTCACATACCAGCGCGACGAAATGGTGGAGCGTACCGGGCCGTTACGGCTGGCTTTTTATGAAAAAGCTGCGGCCCGGATCGAGGCGGCGGGGGTGGCGTGCGCGTTCCGTGAGCGGGTCGGCCCCGACTCCTACCTCGCCGACTACTGCCCGGCCCCGCCCTTCGAGGTCATCGTGAAGAACCGGGCCACCGGGTCGACCACCCGCAAGTACCCCGGCCTGTTCGAGGACGGTGCGCCACTGCCGCGCCCGGTCGTGAAGTTCGACTACCGAATCGACCCCGAGGACCAGCCGATCGGCGAGGACTACCTGCGCGTCCTCGGACTGCCCGTCGAGGAGATGCGCGAGCGCGCCCTGGCCGTCAACGAGACACTGCGCTCCTGGCTGCACCCCGTGGACCTCTGGGACATGTGCCTCATCTTCGGCGTCACCGCCGAAGGCGGCCTCACCGTCATCTCCGAGATCTCACAGGACTGCATGCGCCTGCGGCACGAGGACGGGTCCCCGCTGGACAAGGACCTGTTCCGTGACGGCGTCGACGCCGACGAGATCGTCAACCAGTGGAGTCGCATCCTCGATGTCATCAGATGACGGCCGGGTGGCGCTGATCACCGGTACCAACCGGGGCAGCGGCCGGGCCATCGCCGAGGAGTTGCGCGGGCGCGGGTTTCGCGTCTTCTCCCTGAACCGCTCCCTCGCCGGCGCGGACTGGCTCGGCGAACGGCGCTGCGACGTGTCGCGGCCCGCGGAGATCAGATGGGCCGTCGCCGACGTCCTGGCCGCGACCGGACGGCTGGACGTCTGCGTGTCCAACGCCGTCGACCGGGTCCTGGACCCGATCGCCGACCTGCGCGAGGCCGACTGGGAACGCCTGGTGGCGATCAACCTCAGCGCCTGCTTCCACCTCGTTCAGGCCGCGCTGCCGGCGCTGCGAGCCAGCCGCGGCGTCTTCGTCGCGATGGGCAGCCACGCGGGCACCCGCTACTTCGAGGGCGGGGCCGCCTACAGCGCCACCAAGGCCGGCCTGAAGGCGCTGGTGGAGACGCTGCTGCTGGAGGAGCGGCGCAACGGCGTACGCGCCTGTCTCGTCTCGCCCGGCGCCATCGCCAACCTCGACGGCGACACCGACCCCTACAAGATGAGCACCCGCTCGATCGCCCGCTGCGTCGGCAGCATCGTCGACTCCTGGCCCACCGACCTCGTCGTCGGTGAGATCGAGGTGCGCCCCGCCGACCTGGCGACGCCGCCGATCACCGGTATCGACCGGCTGTTACACATCTGACGCGCGGAGGAGGAAGCATGATCTCGCTCGCTCTGCCGACGGGATCCCTGGAACGGCGGGCGCTGGAACTCTTCGCGGCCGCCGGTCTCGACGTACGACGGCCCTTTGAGCGCTCCTACCGGGGCACCATCGAGTACGCGGGCACCGCGCAGGTCGCCTTCTACAAGCCGCGCGAGATCCCGCTCGTCGTCCAGAACGGCTCGTTCGACGTGGGGCTCACCGGCGCGGACTGGGTCGAGGAGACCGGCGCCGAGGTCGAGGTGGTCGAGTCGTTCGACTACTCCCGCAACACCGAGAGGCCATGGCGGCTCGTCCTCGCCGTGCCCGCCGACCACCCGGCGACCAGCGTGGCCGACCTCGCCGACGGTGTCCGCGTCGCCACCGAGTACCCCAACATCGGCCGCCGCTTCTTCCAGGACGCCGGACGGCGCGCCGAGGTGGTCGTCTCCTACGGCGCCACCGAGGCCAAGATCCCCGAGTTGGCCGACGTGATGGTCGACGTCGTGGAGACGGGACACTCCCTGCGGCAGAACAACCTGCGCGTCATCGAGACGATCCGCACCTGCGGCGCCCAGCTCATCGCCAACCCCGCCGCCTACGCCGACGAGAGGCGACGCGCCGTCATCGGGAAGGTCGCCCGGCTGCTGCGCGGCGCCTGGGTCGGCCCGGCGAACGTGCTGCTCACCGTCCGCGCCCCCGCCGAGTGTCTGCCGCAGGTCACCTCGGCCATGCCGGGGCGCTCGTGGCGGGCCGGCGCGGAGCTGGGCGACGAGAACATGGTCGTCCTGCAGGGCGTGCTGCCGAGCCGGGACGTGCCCGAGACGATCGACGTCCTGCTGTCGGCCGGCGCCGTCACCGTCACCGAGACCGGAATCGGTATCCTCGCCACGAACGCGACGCGGCCATGACGCCGGCCCGCGCCGCGTCGCCGTACAGGCCGCGCCGAGTTGACCGGCACACGAGGGCACGACGAGCATTGAGCCGCCGCGACGTCGTGTGAAGGAGAGAGTGTGAAGTCTGAGCCGGCCCCGGACGCGCCCGTGCAGCCCGGGCGGCGCTCGACGTGGGCGACCATCGGCGTCGTCTACCTCGGCGGCGTCGTCGCCGCGATGAGCCTGGGCAAGTTCGCCCCCGTCGGGCCGGCGGTGACCGGCCAGCTGTCGCTGTCGTTGTCCCAGCTGGGCTGGGTCATCTCGGCGGTCGTCGGCGTCGGCGCAGCCTTCGGCCTGCCCGGCGGCTACCTGATGCGCCGCGTCGGCGCGCGGGGGGCGCTGGTGTACGGCCTTGCCCTGATCGCCGTGGCGGGCGCGGCGAGCGTCCTGGCCGGCGACTTCGCCTGGCTGCTCGTCGCCCGCGTCGCCGAGGGCTTCGGCTACCTGATGGTCACCATCGCCGGGCCGGTGCTCGTCCTGCGCCTGGCCGACGAACGCGACCGCAGCGCCGCCCTGTCGGTCTGGGCCACGTTCGTGTCCGTGGGCCTGTTCGCCAGCACGCTCGTCGGCGGCGCGGCCGGCGACGCCTTCGGCTGGCGCGGCTGGATCGGCCTGCTCGCCGCTCTCACCCTTCTCATGGCGGTGGTCCTGCAACTGCGGCTGCCCCGCACCGGGGCGGGTCCGCGAGCCGCCGCCGGGCCCGTCCCCCGGTTGCGTGCGCTGCGATGGCCGGGCGTGCTGGCCTTCTCGTTCTGCCTGACCGCGCTGGTGACCATACCGGTGATCGTGCTGCTTCCCACGCTCCTCATCGAGCAGCACGACAACTCGGCCGCCGCCGCCGGCGCGAGCACCTCGGTGATCTCGCTGCTCAGCGCGGTCGGCGGGCTGCTCGTCGGCATGCTGCTGCGTCGCGGCACCCGGGTCGGCGTCCTCGCGCTGTTCGGCCTGCTCGCCGTGCCCGCCGCCTGGCTCGTCTACGGCGGCGGCCCGCTCGCCGGCGTGCTCGCGGGCGCCGGGACGCTCTCGCTCGCCAACGGGTTCCTCGCCGCCCTCGTCTTCGCCGCCCTGCCACTGATCCTGGAGCGGCTCGACCACGCCGACGTCGGCAGCGGCCTGGTCGCCCAGGCGGGCAGCCTCGGCTCGCTGCTCGGCCCGCCGATGTTCGGCGAGGTCGCGGCCGCCTTCGGCTTCGCGGCGCTCGCGCCGGTCATCGCCGTCGGGCTCGTCGCCGCCGTCGCCGCACTGCTGCTGGCCGGCGGCCGCGCCGCGGGGCGTCAACGGTGGGTGGCCGGAGCAGGGGAGAAAGGCGTCGCGGGCTGAAGGTCGATCGTCAGGAACGCCGGGCGGGTGGTCTGGAAGGCTGCCACAGGTCGAGCCTGTGCACCTGGTCCGTCACGGCTGTCAGGAGGGCGCTGAGTGCGGGAGCGGGGGGCGTGTCTCGGGTGGCGGCGACCAGGCGGCGTTTGAGGGTGGTTTCTGCGATGTCCCTGAACGCGAGCGCGGGGTCGTCGCCGGGCAGGGTCAGGGCCGGCAGCAGGGCGACGGCCGCCGCGGCGCGGACGAGTTCGAGTTGGACGTCGGCGTCGTTGGAGCGGTGGCGCAGGTCCGGTTCGTAGCCACCAAGGGTGCGGCAGGTCCCGATGACCATGGCGTGGTGGCCGGTGCCTTCGGCGGAGGCGGTCCAGATGTCGGATCGCAGGCCGGTGACCGGGACGGGTCCGCCGGTCCTGGCGAGTGGGTGCGCGGCCGGGAGCACGATTTTCAGCGGCTCTTCGAGCAGGGGCGTGAAGCGCAGGCCGGCCGGGCGCGGGCGGGGGTGGCTGTCGTACTCGTCGCCGATGACGAGGTCGACCGTGCCGAGGCGCAGGCCCGGCAGGGACTGTTCGAGTTCCAGCTCGAAGATCTCCACACGGACTCGCGGGTGGTCGGCCTTCATACGGGCCAGTGCCGGGATGAGGAGACGGCGGGCGGCCGACTGCAGGCCGCCGGCGCGGACGGTGCCCCGGATGTCGCCGCCGAGGCCGGCCAGGTCCGCTTCCGCCGCCTCGGCGGCCGACAACAGCACCCGTGCGTGCTGAACGAGCAGCTGTCCGGCGTCGGTGAGCCGCACACCCCGACCGGCTTTGTCGAGCAGCCGGGCACCGACCTCCTTCTCCAGCAGGGCGAGCTGCTGGGAGACCGTGGACGGGCTGTAGCCCAGAGCCGCCGCGACCGCGGCCAGGGTGCCGCGCTCCTCGAACTCCCGCAGGAAGCGCAACCGCCGAAGATCCAGCTCGATCATGCGAGAATCCTAACGATTCACCTCCAGAAATCATCGCTGGACCCAATGAGTCGGGACCTCGATCCTGGTACGCATGGGTGCAGCACTATGTCTTCTGTCCGCGGCCTGCTTCGGCGCGATGGCGATTTTCGGCAAACTCGCCTACGACGCCGGCGTCTCGCCCGAGGCGCTGCTGCTGGTGCGCTTCACCCTCGCCGCCGTCCTGCTCGGGATCGTCGTGCTGGTGCGACCGGGACTGCGCCGCGCCGCCTCCGGTCCTCCCCAGCAGGGGGCGACCGGCCGGCCGGCGATGACGCGCGGCCGAGTGCTCGCCATCGCCGTCGGCCTGGGCGCCATCGGGTACGCCACGCAGGCGAGCCTGTTCTTCTCCGCGCTGCGGCTGATGGACGCCTCGCTGCTGGCCCTGATCCTCTACACCTACCCGGTCATGGTCACCGTGACGGCGGTGCTGCTCGGCCGTGACCGGCTCACCCTCGCGCGCGCAGCCGCGCTGGCGGCCGCCTCGGGCGGAACACTGCTGGTCCTGCTCGGCGCCGGCGGCATGAGCTTCCACCCGCTCGGGGCGCTGCTCGCCTTCGCCTCCGCGGTCACGTACACCGTCTACATCCTCGTCGCCGACACCGTTGTGCACCGGCTGGCGCCCGTGGTGCTGTCCGCGCTGGTGATGACCGGCGCGGCCGGCACCCTCGCCGCCCGTACCCTGCTCACCGGCGGCGTCGACCTCGGCTTCGGGGTGTCGGGATGGTTCTGGCTCGCCGCCATCGCCGTGGTCTCCACCGTCGTGGCGATGCTGACCTTCTTCGCCGGGCTCAAGCGCATCGGCCCGTCGGCCGCCGCCATCCTGTCCACCTTCGAGCCCGTGGTCACCGCCGCACTGGCCGCGCTCGTCCTCGGCGAGTCCCTGACCCCGGTGCAGCTCGCGGGTGGCGCGCTTGTGCTGTCCTGCGTCGTCGTCCTGCAACTCCGACGCCAGGACCGGGGCCCGCGCCCGGCGCCCGACCGGCCCGAGCCGGAAAACCGCCAGGGCTTGGATTCCGCACGAGAGGACCGCACCGAGCCGGTCGGCCTGGCGCCGTGAAGCGTGACCTCATGGGTTCACGGCGCTGAATCCTCGTCGGCAGGTGGCGGCTGGGCCGGGACGGGGCGGCGCGAAAAATCGCCACTCGCATCCCGGCCCCTTCAGGCGAGGATGCGGACCGGATTCTCGATCAGGGACAGGAATTCGCCCATCCAACGGGCCGCGACCGTGCCGTCGATCGGGCGATGGTCGATCGAGAGCACGAAACGGATCGTGGCTCCGGGGACGACCACGTCGTTCTCCACGACGGGCTCGGTGCGGACGGCACCGACCGACAGGATCGAGGAGTGCGGCGGGTTGATGATCGCGGTGAACTCCTCGGTGCCGTACATGCCCAGGTTGGTGACGGCGACGGTGCCGCCTTCCAGGTCACCCTGGCGCAGGCGGCCGGTACGGGCGCTGTCGGCGTGGCGGCGGGTGGTCTCCGCGACCACGCTGATCGGCATGGTGTCGACCGCGCGGAGCACCGGGGTCACCAGGCCGGTGTCGGTGGCCACGGCGACCGCCACGTCCACCTGGGTGAAGCGGCGGACGGCCTCCGGGGTCCAGATCACGTTCATCTCGGGGACGAGCCTGTGGGCACGGGCGACCGCCTTGACCACCAGGTCGTTGACCGAGATCTTGGGTGATCCCGGCTGGTTGAGCTGCGCCCGGACGGCCAGCAGCCCTTCGGCGCGGGCGGTTCCCCTGACGTAGAAGTGCGGCGTGGTCTGCTTGCTCTCCACCAGGCGGGTGGCGATGGCGCGGCGGATCCTGCTGTGCGGGATGTCCTCGTGGTCCCCGGCCGCCGGAGCCGCGACAGGCGCGGGGGCGGGGGTGGGGGTGGGGGTGGGCTCGCTCGCGCGGGCCAGTGCCTCCTCGACGTCTCGCCGCAGGATCCGGCCGGCCGGTCCGGTTCCGGGAATCCGGTCGATCGCCAGACCGCCCTGGCGGGCCAGCCGTCGGGCGAGCGGGCTGGCGTAGACCCGCTGCGGCGTGCCCGGTTCCTCGGGTACGGGATGCCCGTTCACGGCGGTGGGCTGCGCCGGGGAGGCGTCCGGTTCTGCGGCGGATTTCGTGTCGGACTCTGTGGTGGGCTCTGCGGTGGGTTTGGTGACGCCGAGTCCGGCGAGGAGGTCCTCGATGTTCTCCGGCGGTTCCCCGGGCGCGCCGAGCAGGGCGATGGGCGTGCCGACGTCGACCTCGGTCCCGGCGGGGACGAGTCGCTTGAGCAGGACGCCGTCGCTCTCCGCCTCGATCTCGATGGACGCTTTCGCCGTCTCGATGACGACGATGGCGGTGCTGACGGAGTAGGGGGAGTTCTCGGCGATCGGCCATTCCGACACGACGGCGCTGGTTGCACCGGCCGCCGGTTCTGGCATGCGAAGAAGAGTGGCCATTGGTCCTGGTCCCTGGTTCGTGGTGCGGGAGATCGGAAGGTGGGCTCAGTGCCGGGGCGCGAGCGTGCCGTCGGTGGTCATGCGGCGGAAGGCGGCGGCGACCTCCTCGGTGCGGGCGATGGCCGCCCGTTCGAGGACCTTGCTGATGCTCGGCGACGCCTCGCCGCCGGTCACCCGCTGTACCGGGTGGTCGAGCCAGTCGAAGTAGCGGCGCTGGATCTCGTCGGCGAGCCAGCCCCCGTAGGAGGTGCCGACCGCCCCCTGCTCGACGATGAGCACGGTGCCGGTCTTCATCACGCTGGCGCCGATGGTGTCCCAGTCGATGCTGGCCCGGTCCAGCCAGCGCAGGTCGATGATCTCGGGGTCGATCTCACCGACCTGCTCGGCCGCCTCCAGGCAGTGGGCGACCATCGACAGGTAGGAGAGCACGGTCACGTCCCGGCCCGCCCGGCGCACCGCGGCGCGGCCGACCGGGATGTGGTAGTCGAGGTCGTCCATCGGCCCGGTGCCGGTGCTGGTGTACAGGTCGACGTGCTCGATGACCACCACGGGGTCGTCGCAGCGGAGCGCGGTGTTCATCAGGCCCACGTAGTCGAAGGGGGTGCTGGGCGCGACGATCCGCCACCCCGGCGCGGTGGCGAAGATTCCGGCCGGGTCCATCGAGTGCTGCGAGCCGTAGCCGGTGCCGGTGCCCACCTTGCTGCGCAGCACCAGCGGTACCGGGTGGTCGCCGCCGAACATGTGCCTGGCCTTGCCGATCTGGTTGAACAGCTGGTCGGCCGCCACCCAGAGGAAGTCGGCGTACATGAACTCCACGACCGGGCGGTAGCGGCCGTCCATGGCCAGTCCGCCGGCCAGTCCGGCGAACGCGTTCTCGCTGATCGGGGTGCCGAGAACCCGGTCGGGGAAGGCGTCGGCCAGTCCCTTGGTGGCCCCGTTGGTACCGCCCTTGAGGCGGTGCACGTCCTCGCCCATGACGACGACGGCGGGGTCGGTCTCCATCCGGCGGGCCATCACCTCGGCGACCACGTCGACGAACTCGCGCTCGTCGAGCCGGCCAGAGAATGTGGCCTCCTCCTCGTAGCGCACCTCGGAGCCGAACTCCGACAGGTCGCCGCGTACGCCGACGTCACGAAAACCGGGCTCGGGCCACTCCGACGGGCGGATACGGCGCTGGCCGGGCTTGCCGCCGGGGAGAGGCTCGAGCAGCCGGTCGCCGATCACCCGCATCATGGCGGCGGCCTGGTCGACGGCCCTGCTCGCCTCCTGCTCGGTGAGCGCGCCGCGCCGGAGCAGGTGGCCGGTCATCAGCGTGATGGGGTCGCGCTGCCGCCACTGCCGCTCCTCCTCCTTGGAGCGGTAGCCGAACGCGCTGCCGGGGAAGGGGCCGTTCTGGTGGTAGTACCGGTACAGGTCGGCCTCGATGATGACCGGCCCGTTGCCCGCCCGCATGTGGGCCAGCGCCTCGCCCATCGCCAGGTGGACGGCGAGTGGATCCATGCCGTCCACCCGCCAGCTGGGGATGGCGAAGCCGAGACCGCGCACCGAGAGCCGAGGTTCCGCGGTGACCTCGCGGACATGGGTGGAGACCGCGTACTGGTTGTTCTCGATGAAGAAGCAGATCGGCAGGGACCAGGCGGCGGCGAGGTTGAAGCTCTCCAGCACCGAGCCGATGTTGGCGGCGCCGTCACCGAAGTAGGCGACCGAGACCGCGTCGGTGCCCGCCCGCCGGTGTGCCCACGCGAAGCCGGCCGCCTGCGGGACGCCGCCGCCGACGATGGCGTTGGTGCCCATCGCTCCGGCTTCCGGCCACTGCAGGTGCATGGATCCACCCCGGCCCCGGCAAAAACCGCGGGCCAGCCCGCAGATCTCGGCCAGCGTCCGGGTGAGCAGGTCGGTGACCGGGGCGGGCAGGTCGCCGCGCGGGTCCCAGCCGCCGGGCAGCACATGTCCCAGCGCCTTGGACAGGAACTGGTGGTGGCCCCGGTGGGATCCGGTGATGGTGTCGGCCGAGGTGAGGGAGAGGATCGACCCGACCGCCCCGGCCTCCTGACCGACGCTGGAGTGGGCGGGCCCGTGGACCAGTCCGGACCCGGCGAGTTCGAGGACGTACTCCTCGAAGGCGCGGATCAGCACGAGTTGCCCGAACATCGCGCGCAGCAGGTCGGGGTCGGCCGCGTCCCAGTCCGCCTCCGTGGTGGTCAACTCCAGCCAGGGGGTGGGCGCGGCGAGGTCCTGGTGTTTGGTCATGTGTGTTCTCTTCCAGGTGGACAAGCCAGAGGCCGGGCAGGTTCCGGCGCGGGGGCGCCGGCGCTCTGCCGGGCGACCGGGACCGGTCGGCCGCACCCCCTCCGCGATCCGCGGTTGTTACCGACCATCGCACAGATTGGATCCGATCTCACACTACCGTTATGTCTTCGTAACGGAAGAATGTGCTCTCAACATTGACTTTCCATACTTTGGGCGACCAAGCTACCGATCCACCAGGCCTTATTGGATCCATACTCGGTGAAGGTGCGGCAGTGGAAACTTCCAAGAAACAGATCGTCAACGGATTCGGAGGTGGGATACATGGCTGAAGGGGGTGCCCCTGGGTTGCCGGGGCTCGTCGGCCTGGACCATGTCGGTCTGACCGTTCCCGACATCGACCAGGCCACCGAGTTCCTGGTGGACGTGCTCGGGTGCGAGTACCTCTACCCGCTCGGCGCCAAGTCCGACGACGGGGACTGGATGACCACCCATCTCAACGTGCATCCCCGGGCCCGGGTGGACAAGCTGCGGTTCTTCCGCTGCGGCAACCAGCCGGTCTTCGAGGTCTTCGAGTACGAGGCCCCCGACCAGGCGCAGACCCCGCCGCGTAACAGCGATGTCGGCGGTCACCACCTCGCCCTGTACGTGGAGGACATCGACGCCGCGGCGGACTACCTGCGCTCCCGCGGTGTGACCGTGCTCGGCGGCCCCACCGCCAGCGACGGCCCGCACGCCGGGCAGCGCTGGATCTACTTCCTCGCCCCCTGGGGTGCCCAGTTCGAACTGGTCTCCTACCCGCGCGGCCGGGCGTGGTACCTGCGGGAGGAACAGAGCCAGGCGGTGGGCGGATGACCGGCCTCACCTCGGGCCTGGAATCCGCGGACGACAAAACGGGCGCCGCCACCAGCGTGATGAGCCACCAGATCGCCGAGCACCTGCGCGAGCAGATCCTGTCCGGGGCGCTCAAGCCGGGCGCCAGGATCCGTCAGGAGGAGGTCGCGAAAGACTTCGGCGCCAGCCGCCTGCCGGTGAGAGAGGCGCTGCGCATCCTGCACTCCCAGGGCCTGGTCACCCTCAAGGCCAACAGCGGCGCCTGGGTCTCGGAGATGAACGCGGCGGAGTGCGACGTCACCTACAAGATCCGCGAACGGCTGGAACCGCTCGCGCTCACCGAGAGCATCCCGCACCTGCCGGCCGAGACGATCCGGCGCCTGGAGCGGATCCAGGACGAGATCGAGGCCAACACCAGCCTGGACAGGTTTCTCCACCTCGACCGTGAACTGCACCTGCTGTCCTACTCGGGCAACCCCTACAAGGAGCTCCGGGACATGATCGAAAGGCTGTGGAACATAACCCAGCCGTACCGGCGCGCGTACGTCGAACGCGCGGGCCACGAACGGGAATGGGTGATCAACGCCGAACACCGACTGCTCATCGACGCGATCCGGCGCGCCGACACCACGGACGCGGAGCGTCTGCTGGCAGGGCACATCCGCAGGACCCGGATCGCACTCCTACCGGTCATCGAACGCAACTCCACGGGCCGCTGAGCCACACCGGACGCGGCTCCACCCGCGTCCGGCACGCTGCGGCGAAAGGTGACTCCGGGACCAGAACTCCCGGACGCGCCCTCCACATGGCCGTCCCGCAACGAACGGTCAGTACACGAAGAACGACATCACCACCCAAGCAAAGCAGGTCTCATGTCATACCACATCACAACGGGCAGGCGTGTACTGACCCTGTTCGCCGCGGCAGCCCTCACCCTCACCGCATGCTCCTCCGGCGACACCACGGCCACCGGCGACGGCGCGGCCACCGGCGAACCGGCCGCCGCCGACAGCGGCGAGATCGGCTTCTCCGAGTCCTTCCTCACCGACGCCTTCCAGGTCCAGCTGGTCAAGCAGCTCGGCGAGCAGGCCACCGCGGCCGGCGTCAACCTGCTGCCCGCGGTCAACGCCGACGGCGACGCGGCCAAGCAGAACGCCGACATCACCACCCTGCTCGGCCGGGGCGTCAAGGGCCTCATCGTGGTCCCGGTGGACAGCAAGGCGGTCGCCCCCGCCATCGGCCGGGCCAACGACAAGAACGTCCCCGTGGTCACCGTCGACCTGGGCGCCGACTCGGGCAAGATCTACATGGTGGTCCGCGCGGACAACGTCTTCATGGGCACGGCCGCCTGCGAGTACATGGGCAAGCAGATCAACGGCGAGGGTACCGTCCTCGACCTCCAGGGCGACCTGGCCACCCAGAACGGCCAGGACCGCAGCAAGGGCTTCACCACCTGCATGGCCGAGAAGTTCCCCAACGTCAAGGTCATCTCCAAGCCGATGAACTGGAAGCCGGACGAGTGCGCCACCCAGGCGCAGACGGTGCTCAGCACCGAGAAGCTGACCGGTCTGTTCATGGGCAGCGAGTCGGTCTGCCTGGCCGGAGTCCAGCAGGCGCTGCGCAAGCAGGGCAAGCTCACCAAGGTCGGCGACCCCGACCACATCGTCACCGTCGGCATCGACGGCTCCAAGGCGGCGCTGGAGGCGGTGCGGGAAGGCACCCTCGACGCCGTCGTGTCACAGCCGCTGGACCTGTACGCCAAGTACGGCATCCAGTACATCCAGGATGCGATCGCGGGCAAGACCTACCAGCCGGGCCCCACCGACCACGACAGCACCATCGTCGAGGTCGGGGAGTCCCTCCAGGACCTGCTTCCCTCACCCACGGTGACCAAGGAGAACGTGGACGACCCCAGCCTGTGGGGCAACGGCTGACCCCCTCCCGGTGATCTCCGGTGGCGCGCCCGCGGGCCCGCCACCGGAGACGATCCAGAACCCAAGGAAGGAGGGCGCGGAGCAATGCCACAGGCCCCTTCAGAACAGGCCGGCGCGGAGCAGGCCATCGTGATGGACCAGGTGTCCAAGGCGTTCGGGCCGACCAAGGCGCTGTCGGCGGTGTCCCTCACCGTCAACCGGGGCGAGTCACGGGCGCTGATCGGCAAGAACGGGGCGGGCAAGTCCACCCTGATGTCGATCCTCACCGGCCTCACCCAGCCCGACAGCGGCTCGGTCCGGGTGCTCGCCGACGGCGACGCCACGGGAACCGCCGGCGTCGGATGCGTCTACCAGCGCAGCACGCTGATCCCCGCCGCCACCGCCGCGGAGAACATCGCCCTGGCCAGGTTCCCCCGCTCTCGGGCAGGGTTCATCCGCTGGTCCGAGGTGCAGCGGCAGGCCACCGAGCTGCTCGCCGAATGGGAGTACGCGCACCTGGCCGACACCCCGGTCGAACAGCTGGAGCCGCTGGAACGGAAGGTCGTCGAGATCTGCCGGGTGCTCTCCCAGGGGCCGCGGGTGCTGCTCTTGGACGAACCCACCGCCGGTCTGGACCGAGGCGCCTCGCAGCGCCTGTTCCACCACATCGAGAAGGCCCGCGCCCGGGGCGTGACGATCATCTACGTCTCCCACCACCTGCACGAGGTCTTCGAGGTGTGCGACTCGGTCACCGTGCTGCGCGACGGCTGGACGGTGCTGACCGAGCGGCTCTCCCGGATGACCGTGCCCGACCTGGTGGACGCGATGGTCGGCGAGGCGGCGGCCGGTGCGGGCGACGGCCCGCACGCGGCCAGGGCCGAACCGACCCTGCCGCCCGTCCTGGTCGCCTCCGGCGTCACCGCACCCAAGGTGAGCGACGTGGATCTGGCCCTGCGGCCGGGCGAGTGCGTCGGCCTGACCGGCCTGGACGGCGCCGGGCACATGCAACTGGCCGAGGTGCTCACCGGCCAGCGCCCGGCCGAGTCGGGCGCCGTCACCCTGGACGGCAGGCCGCTGCCGCTCGGCGACATCAGCGGCTGCATCCAGGCCGGCATCGGCTTCACCCCGGAGGACCGGCACATCAGCGGCTACGTGCCCGGACTGAGCGTGGCCGAGAACGCGACCCTGAACATCATGCCGCGATTCGTCAACAGGTTCCGGCTGATCAACGGCAGGAAGCGGGACGAGTTCTACTCGCGGCTGGCCGGGGAGTGGCACATCAAGGCCTACGGCGCCACCCAGCCGACCGAGGAACTCAGCGGCGGCAACCAGCAGAAGGTCGTGCTGGCCCGCTCGGTGGCCGCCGACCCCAAGGTGCTGGTCCTGGTCAACCCCACCGCCGGGGTGGACGTGTCCGCCAAAAAGTCGATCTACGACACCATCGAGGAGCTCCGCGCGGACGGACGGGCCGTGCTGATCGTGAGCTCCGACGACGCGGACCTGGAGATCTGCGACCGCATCGTCGTCATGGTCCACGGGGAGGTGTCGACGGAACTGCGGCACCCCTTCACCGAAGGCATGATCGCCGCGGCCGTGCAGGGTGACGGCACCGCCGAGCCGGACCGGCGGCCGTCTGGAGAGGAAGATTCACAGTGAGTGCACTATCCCCGAAGAAACCGGCGCCGGAGTCGGTGGCCGCCGCGCCGTCGTCGCCGTCGTCACCTTCGCCGCCGGCCACCCGGCGGGCGCGCAGGTCCGTCGACCCCGTCGTGCTCACCCTGCTGCCCATCATCATCCTGGCGGTGATCGTGGGCGCCGTGGTGAGCCCCGCCTTCCTCACCACCACCAACATCATCGACAACATCATCACCACCTCGGCCGTGCTCGGCGTGCTGGTGATCGCGGAGAGCCTCATCCTGATCGGCGGCTACTTCGACCTGTCCCTTGAGGCCACCGTGGGTTTCGCGCCGATGCTGCTGGCCGTGCTGGTCTCCGGCGTGGCCGACAGCGGGTTCGGGCTGCCGTTCTGGGCGGGCCTGCTGATCATGATCCCGGCCGTGTTGCTGATCGGCCTGGCCAACGGGCTGATGATCGCCAAGCTGAGGCTCAACGCGTTCATCGTCACCCTGGCCATGCTGATCCTGCTGCAGGGACTGACCATCGGCCTGTCCGGAGGACAGACCTACGCGATGCTGCCCGATGCCATGACCTACCTGGGCGACGGCGTCATCCTGGGCCTGCCCGTGCAGGCGTGGATCTTCGTGCTCGCCTTCGCCGGCGCGTACGTGTTCATGAAGCTCACCCCGACCGGCCGGAGCATCTACGCGATGGGCGGCAACCTGGAGGCGGCGAGGGCCGCCGGGATCAAGACCACCCGGCTCACCATCGGCGTGATCGTGGCGGGCAGCCTGCTGGCCGCCCTGGCCGGGCTGATGCTGACCGGCAGGATCGCCTCGGTGACCGCCAACCAGGGCAACGGCCTCATCTTCACCGTGTTCGCCGCCGCCGTCATCGGCGGGATCAGCCTCAACGGCGGCCGGGGCAACCTGATCGGCGCCGCTCTGGGCGTGATCCTGCTCGGCGTCATCCAGAACATCCTCACGCTCTCCAACGTGCCGTCGTTCTGGATCAACGCCGCGTACGGGGCGATCATCCTGGCCGCGCTGCTGGTCGGCTGGGTCTCCACCCAGCGCTTCTCGGGCCGAAGGACACCGGCATGAGCGCCGGACAGTGGCCCGCGGGCACCATGCCCGCCCTGGTCTTCACCGCCCCGGGGGTCCTCTCCGTGGAACGGGTGCCCGTGCCGGAGCCGGCCGCGGGCGAGGTCCTGGTACGGGTGGCCTACCTCGGGATCTGCGGGACCGACGTGCACCTGCTCGACGGCAGCAGCGCGTACGTGTCGAGCGGGCTGACCCACTTCCCGATCAGGTTCGGCCACGAGTGGGCCGGCGAGGTCGTCGCGGTCGGGCCCTCGGTCCCCGCCGACCTGGTCGGCGAGCGGGTGGTGGGTGAGCCGTTCCTGTCCTGTGGTCAGTGCCTGACCTGCCGCGGCGGCCACTACAACCTCTGCCCGGACCGGTACGAGCTGGGTGTGCGCGGGGCGGTGCCCGGCGCGGCGGCCCGCTACCTGCGGATCCCGGCCGCCAACGTGCACGTGGTGCCCGCCGGGGTGGAGAGCGCGCACGCGCTGCTGGCCGAGCCACTGGTGACCGTGCTCAGCGCCTTCGAGGAGGCCGCCGCCCAGCCGGGCGAGCCCGTCGCCGTGCTGGGCACCGGCACCCTCGGCCTGCTCGCGGTGCAGGTCGCCGCCGCCATGCGCAGCCCGGTGGACGTCATCGGCATCGACCCCGAAGGGCTGAAGATGGCGCTTCAGCTCGGCGCCCGGGCTGCCTGGACGCCGCAGGACGCGCCGAGCGACGCCTACCAGGTGGTGATCGAGGCCACCGGGTCCGCCGCGATCGGCCCGGTGCTGACCAGGGTCGCCGGCATCGCCGGGCGCGTGCTCCAGGTCGGCATCCCGGGCCGTCCGGTGGACGGGGTGGACCTGGCGGCCTTCGTCACCAAGGGCCTGCGCCTGTCCGGTGTGCTCGGCGGCGTCGACCTGATGCCCCGGGCACTGCACCTGATCGCCGACGGCGCGGTTTCCCCCACCGCGCTCATCGAGCGGGTGTTCCCGGTGGCCGGGGCGCGCGAGGCGTTCGACCGGATGCGGGAGGCCGGCCGGGCCCGGCCCAAGCTCGTCATCGATCTGTCGGAACTCCAGGGGGAGGAACCCGGATGAGTGAGAAGACCACCGTCGGCTGGATCGGCGCGGGACGGATGGGATCGGCGATGGTCCGCCGGCTGCTGCTCGCCGGTCACCCGGTGACCGTCTGGAACCGCACGCCGGCCAAGGCCGAGCCGCTGCGCGAGGCGGGGGCGCGGCTCGCCGCGGAGCCGGGGGAGACGGCGACCGCCCAGGTGACCGTCACCAGCCTGGCCGCCTCCGCGGACCTGGAGGACGTGGCGCTCGCGCTGCTGGCCGCCGAGCACCGCCCGTCGGTGCTGGTGGACACCTCCACCGTGTCGGTGGAATCCTCCCGCCGGGTGCGGGAGGCGGCGGCCGAGGCGGGGGTGCCGTTCCTGTCCGCGCCGGTCAGCGGCAACCCGTCGGCCCTCGAGGCGGGCACCGCGTCGTTCGTCTGCTCGGGCTCGCCGGAGGCCTACGACCGGGCTCGGGGGGTGCTGGAAGCGATCGGGCGGGCCGCCACCTACGCGGGCGCGGGCGACGAGTCCCGGCTGCTGAAGATCTGCCACAACCTGCTGCTCGCCATCACCACCCAGGGTCTGGCCGAGGTCGTCGTGCTCTGCGAGCGACTCGGCGTCGACCGGGGCACGCTGATGGAGTTCCTCAACGAGAGCGTGGTCGGCTCGGCGTTCACCCGCTACAAGACCGAGGCCGTCCGCACGATGGACCTCACCCCCACCTTCACCTCCCGGCTGCTGCTCAAGGACGTCGACCTCGGCCTGGCCGAGGCGACCGCCGGGCAGGTGCCGTTGCCGCTCGTCGCCATGGTGCGCACGCTGCTGGTCGCCGCCCTCGCGCAGGGGCACGGCGAGGAGGACTTCCTGTCGCTGCTGGCCGTGCAGGAGAAAGCGGCCGGAAAAGGAGTAACCGCATGACCTTGGACCCGAACGCCATCGGCGCGCCCGGCCACATGGGCGTGGACTTCGAGACCCGGGTGGACTTCACCCGGCTCCGCGACTACCGGCTGGCCCGCGCCCGCGCCGCGCTGGAGGCCTCCGACCTCGGCGCGATGCTCGTCTTCGACGTCAACAACATCCGCTACCTGACCGGTTCGGTGATCGGCGAATGGTCGCGGGACAAGATGACCAGGTACGCCCTGCTGATCCGGGGCCGCGAACCCATCCTGTGGGACTTCGGCTCGGCCGCCAAGCACCACAAGCTGTACGCGCCGTGGCTGCTGCCGGACAACTGCCGGGCCGGCATGGTCGGCCTGCGCGGCGCGGTCGCCCCCGAGGTCGGCCTGTTCACCCGCGCCGTTCAGGAGATCAAGGACCTGCTGGTGGAGGCGGGTCAGCAGGACGCGCCGGTCGGCGTGGACATCGCCGAGCCGCCGCTGCTGTTCGCCATGCAGCAGGCTGGCCTGACCATGGCCGACTGCCAGCAGGTGATGCTGGAGGCCAGGCAGATCAAGAACATCGACGAGATCCTGCTGCTGAACCAGTCCGCGGCCATGGTGGACGGCGCCTACCAGCGCATCGCCGAAGCGCTCAAGCCGGGCATCCGGGAGAACGACCTGGTGGCGATGGCCAACGCCTACCTGTACGAGATGGGCTCCGACGACGTCGAGGCGATCAACGCGGTCTCCGGCGAGCGCTGCAACCCGCACCCGCACAACTTCACCGACCGCATCATCCGGCCGGGCGACACCTGCTTCTTCGACATCATCCAGTCCTACAACGGCTACCGGACCTGCTACTACCGCACGCTCAACGTCGGCTCCTCGACCCCGGCCCAGCGGGACGCCTACACCAAGGCCAGGGAGTGGATCGACGCCGCGATCGAGCTGGTCAAACCCGGCACCTGGACCGACGAGATCGCCCGCGCCTGGCCGAGGGCGCAGGACTTCGGCTTCGCCTCCGAGATGGACGCCTTCGGCCTCCAGTTCGGGCACGGCCTCGGGCTCGGCCTGCACGAGCGGCCGATCATCTCACGCCTCAACTCGATCGAGCACCCGGTCCAGATCGAGGAGGGCATGGTCTTCGCGCTGGAGACCTACTGCCCGGCGAGCGACGGCAGGTCCGCCGCCCGCATCGAGGAGGAGGTCGTGGTGACCCGCGAGGGCGCGAAGGTCATCACCCTCTTCCCCGCGCAGGACCTCTTCGTCGCCAACCCGTACTGACGGACCGGTTAGGAGTCAAACCCCATGCCCCACCCCGACCTGCTGGCCACCTGCTGGACCACCGCGGGAGACGCCGTCCCGCTGCCCGGCCGAGACGCCAGCCCCATCCCTCTGCCGGTACGGATCGAGCAGGCGGCCCGCGCGGGTTTCGCCGGCTTCGGGCTGATGCACGTCGACCTGGAGGAGTTCCTCCGCACCTCCGACCTGCCGACGCTGCGGCGGATCCTCGACGACAACGGCATCCGCCACCTGGAGCTGGAGTTCCTGACCGACTGGTGGCTGGACGAGGAGGAGAGGGCCGAGTCCGACCGCGTCCTGGACCTGCTGGTGAAGGCGAGCGAGGCCCTCGGCCCGCACCACGTCAAGATCGGCCCGGACATCACCGGCGGCCCGTACGACCTGGAACGTTCCGCCGCCGGGTTCCATCGGGTGAGCGAGGCGTTCGCCCAGGCCGGGACCGCCGTGGCGCTGGAGTTCATGCCGTTCTCCAACATCGACACCCTGGCCAGGGCGGTCGAGCTGGTGACCACCGCCGGACACCCGGCCGGAGGTCTCATGCTCGACCTGTGGCACGTCGAGCGCGGGGCCGCCACCTTCGAGGAGCTGGCCCGCCTGCCGATCGACCTGATCAAGGGCGTCGAGCTGGACGACGGGGCCGCCGAGCAGATCGGCGACGGCTACACCGACACCGTGCTGAGGCGGAGGCTCTGCGGCCAGGGCGACTTCCGGGTCACCGAGTTCATCGGCCTGCTGCGCGACCTCGGCTGGAGCGGGCCGTGGGGTGTGGAGATCCTCTCCGAGACCTACCGGGTGCGCCCGCTGGAGTCGGCGCTGCCGGAGGCGTACACGACGGCGGCCCGGCAGTTCGAGCCGTCTGAAGGAGCCTGAGCCATGCCACTCACCGACAAGATCTCCATCGTCACCGGCGCCGCCAGCGGTATCGGCGCGGCCACCGCCGAGCGGTTCGCCGCCGAGGGCGCCGTCGTCTACGCCGCCGACATCGCCGCGCGGCCCAGGGACGAGGGCCGCACCCACCACCGCAGGCTGGACGTCGCCGACCTGGACTCGTGGGCCGCCCTCGTCGCCGAGATCACCGACCGGCACGGACGCGTCGACGTCCTGTTCAACTGCGCCGGATTCGTCGGCTCCTACGACTCGCTGACCGAGATCGCTCTGGACGACTGGCACCGCATCGTGGCCGTCAACCAGACCGGCGTCTTCTACGGCATGCGTTCGGTGATCCCGGCGATGCGGCGGGCCGGGGGCGGGGCGATCGTCAACATGTCCTCGGCGTGGGGGCTGATCGGCTCGGCGGGGGTCGCCGCGTACCAGGCGGCCAAGGGGGCCGTCACGGTGATGACCAAGAACGCCGCCATGTCCTACGCCGCCGACGGCATCCGGGTGAACTCGGTCCACCCCGGGCTCATCACCACGCCGATGACCGACGCCCAGGATCCGGAGATCTCCGCCGACCTGGTACAGCAGACGCCGCTCGGCCGGGCAGGCCGGGCCGACGAGGTCGCCGCCGCCGTCCTGTTCCTCGCCTCCGACGAGGCGTCCTTCATCACCGGGGCGCAACTCGTCGTCGACGGCGGCCTGATCGTGCACTGAGCCATGACGATCTCAGAAACCTCGCGCAGGGCCGTGGTGGTCCACCGGTCGGACGGCGGCCTGACGGTCAGCTGCGACCTGCTGCCCGTCCCGCCCATGGAGGACGCCGCCCTGCGGGTCCGCCCCGAGTACGTCGGCATCTGCGGCTCCGACCTGGAGCAGCTCTCCGGCGGGATGGACCCCGGCTTCGAGGTCCGCTTCCCGCACGTGCTCGGCCACGAATGGTCCGGCGTGGTCGTCGAGGCGGGCCCCAACACCTCCCGGTTCCGCCCGGGGGACCGGGTGATCGGGCACGGCGCGCTCGGCGGCAACATCTGGTTCGGGGTGTCCACCGACGGCGCGATGGCCGACACCTTCCTGGTCCCCGAGGCGATGTGCTTCGCCGTCCCGCCCGCCGTCTCCTCGCTGCGCGCCGCCCTGGTCGAGCCGCTCGCCTGCTGCCTGCAGGCGCTGCGCACGGCGGGCGGGGCCGACGCCGGCCACACCGTGGCCGTCTTCGGGTGCGGTGCCATCGGCCTGTCCATGGTCGGCCTGGCCCGCACTCTCGGCGCGCGGGTGGTGGCTGTGGACCGCAGCCCGTACCGGCTGGCCCTGGCCGCGCGGCTGGGCGCCGACCACCGCGTCGAGGCCGCCCCCGGTGTGGACGTGGCCGCCGCCGTGCTGGACGTGCTCGGCCCGCGCGGCGCCGACCTGGTCGTGGAGGGGTCGGGCGCCCCCGCCGCGCAGGCCGCCGCCTTGGACGTCACCGCCCAGGACGCCAGGGTGCTGTTCATGGGCCTGGCGCACCGGCGCTCCGAGCAGGTGTCGCTGCACCAGATCCAGAACCGCAACCTGCGGTTGTCGTCCTCCACCGGCGCGCCGCCGCAGATCTGGGAACCCACGCTCCGGCTGCTCGACCGTACCGGCCTGGACCTGTCACCCATGGTCTCCGACGTGTTCGCCTTCGAGGACTGCGCCGCCGCCGTCGCGGCCGCCGGCGACGCGGGCGGCCACGCCAAGGTCATGCTCAGCCCGGACGGAGGTGGGCACCGGTGAGCCCGCTCTTCACACCGCTCACCCTGCGCGGACTGACCTTCCCCAACCGCGTCTGGATCTCCCCGATGTGCCAGTACGCCGCCGAGGACGGCCTGGTGTCCGACTGGCACCTGGTCCACCTGGGCGGCCTGGCCACCGGCGGGGCCGGGCTGATCGTGGCCGAGTCCACCGGGGTCACCCCCGAGGGCCGGATCAGCCCGTACTGCGCGGGCATCTACAGCGACGAGCAGACCGAGGCGTGGGCGCGGATCGTCCGGTTCGTCCACCAGCAGGGCACGCTCATCGGCCTCCAGCTCGCGCACGCCGGACGCAAGGCGTCCACCTCCGCCCCATGGACCGGCGAGCGCCGGGTGCCCTACGCCGACGGCGGCTGGCCGACCATCGGGCCCTCGCCGGTCCCGTACGGGGACCTGCCCGCCCCCCGGGAGATGACCGAGAAGGACCTGGCGGCGGTGAGGGACGCCTTCGCCGCCGGAGCGGAACGCGCCCTGCGCGCCGGTTTCGACGTGGTCGAACTCCACGCCGCGCACGGCTACCTGCTGCACGAGTTCCTCTCCCCGCTGACCAACCGGCGCACCGACCGCTACGGCGGCTCGCTGGAGAACCGGATGCGCTACCCCCTGGAGGTCGTCGCCGCCGTCCGCGAGGCGTGGCCGGACGACCGCCCGCTGCTGGTGCGCATCTCGGTCACCGACTGGGCGCCCGGCGGCTGGGATCCACCGTCCTCGGTCGAGCTGGCCAGGCGACTCGCCGCGCTCGGCGTGGACCTGGTGGACTGCTCCTCCGGCGGGCTGCTCCCCGACGCCGCCATCCCGGCCGACGGCACCTACCAGACCGACCTGTCCGAGACGATCCGCTCGGGCGCGGGCGTACGCACCGCCGCCGTCGGCCGGATCGCCGACCCCCGGCAGGCCGAGGAAGTGCTCGCCTCCGGCCAGGCCGACGCCGTGCTCATCGGCCGGGCCGCGCTTCGCAACCCGCGCTGGCCGCTGGCCGCCGCAGGGCAGGTCGGCGCCGACCTGCCCTGGCCGGTCCAGTACGAGCGAGCCAAATCCCGCCCCACTCCCGTGGAGAACTCGTGAAAATCAAATCCGAACTGTTCATCGGCGGCGAATGGGTCCCCGGGACCGACACGCTGCCGGTCCTGGATCCCGCGCTGGGCGAGCCGATCACCGAGGTCGCCGTGGCGGGCGAGCGCGAATGCGCCCAGGCGGTCGACGCGGCCGCCGCCGCCCTCGCACCGTGGGCCGCCCGTGCCCCCAGGGAGCGCGCCGAGATCCTGCGCCGCGCGTACGAGCTGATGACGGCGGAGGTCGACGACATCGCCCGGCTCATCGTCAGGGAGAACGGCAAGGTGCTGGCCGACGCCAAGGCCGAGGTCGTCTACGCCGCCGAGTTCTTCCGCTGGTTCGCCGAGGAGGCCGTCCGGGTGACCGGCGACTACCGGCTGGCCCCCGGCGGCGACAAGCGCATCATCGTCACCCACCAGCCGATCGGGGTGTCGCTGCTCATCACGCCGTGGAACTTCCCGGCCGCGATGGCGACCCGCAAGATCGGCCCGGCGCTGGCGGCGGGCTGCTCGGTGGTGCTCAAGCCCGCCACCGAGACGCCGCTCACCGCGCTGGCCGTGGCCGACGTGCTGGCCCGCGCGGGGGTCCCCGACGGTGTGGTCAACGTGGTGGTCGCCGCGCCCACCGCGCAACGGGTCAGGGAGATGCTGCACGACCCCCGGGTCGTCAACCTCTCCTTCACCGGATCCACCGAGGTCGGCCGGGTCCTCCTGCACGAGGCCGCGGACCAGGTGGTGCGCACCTCGATGGAACTGGGCGGCAACGCGCCGTTCCTGGTGCTGGCCGACGCCGACGTCCAGGCGGCGGTGGAGGGCGCGATGATCGCCAAGCTCCGCAACGGCGGCGCGGCGTGCACCGCGGCCAACCGCTTCTACGTCCACCGCGCCGTCGCCGAGGAGTTCACCGCCGCGTTCGCCCACGCGATGGCCGGACTGAAGGTGGGCTCCGGGCTCGACCCCGCCAACCACATCGGCTCCCTGGTCTCCACGACCGAACGCGGCAAGGTCGCCGAACTGGTCGACCAGGCGGTCGGTGCCGGCGCACGCCCGGTCACCGGCGGGGCTGTCCTGGACGGGCCCGGGGCGTTCTACCCGCCCACCGTGCTGGCCGGCATCGAGCCGGACGCCGCCATCCTCGATGTGGAGATCTTCGGACCGGTCGCCCCCATCGTCGTGTTCGACTCCGACGAAGAGGCGGTGACCAGGGCCAACGCCACACCGTACGGGCTGATCAGCTACGTCTACACCGGCGACCTGCGCCGAGGGCTCCGGGTCGCGGAACAGCTCGACGCCGGCATGGTCGCCCTCAACCGGGGCGTGCTCTCCGACCCCGCGGCGCCGTTCGGCGGCGTCAAGCAGAGCGGGCTCGGCAGGGAGGGCGGGTTCGACGGGATCCACGAGTTCCTGGAGACCAAGTACATCGCCGCCGACATCTGAACCACACGAAACGGAGTATCCATGCAAACTCACCTCGCGGGACGTAAAGTCCTGATCACCGGTGGCGCGTCCGGCATCGGCGCGGCGACCGTCCGCGCGATGCTCGCCGAAGGCGCCGACGTGGTCGCGGCCGACCACGACGCCGCCCTGCTCGACCAACTGGAGACCGACACCAAGGGCCTGACCGGCACGCTGCGCTCGGTCCGCGCCGACCTGTCCACCCTGGACGGCTGTGAGAACGCCGTCACCGGCGCGCTCGACCACCTGGGCGGCCTGGACATCCTCGTCAACAACGTCGGCACCGGCAACGTCCGCACCTTCGAGCAGCTCACCGACGACGAGTGGCTGCAGACCATGAACCTCAACTTCATGAGCTACGTCCGGATCAGCCGCGCCGCCCTGCCCCACCTGCGGGCCTCCCAGAACTCACCGGCCATCGTCAACAACGCCTCCGACCTGGCCCGCCAGCCGGAGACCCAGCCCATCGACTACGCCGCCTCCAAGGCCGCCGTCCTCGCCGTCACCAAGGGCCTGTCCCGCATGGAAGGCCCCCACATCCGGGTCAACGCCGTCGCCCCCGGCCCCATCTGGACCCCCTTCTGGACCAAGCCCGGCGGCTTCGCCGACAACCTCGCCATCCTGCACGGCAAGGAGCCCATGGCCGCGGTCGAGCACGAGATGCAACTCCGTCAACTGCCGCTGGCCCGCCTCGGCACTCCCGAAGAGGTCGCCAACGTCGTCCTCTTCCTGGCCAGCCCGCTGGCCGCCTTCGTCACCGGCGCCGTCTGGGGCGTGGACGGCGGAAGCATCCGCGCCCTCTACTAACCTCCGCGACCACACCGTCTCCGTGGCCGGGCGCCGCCCTTCTCGTCCCGTCCGGCCACGAGAGGCACCGGCCCGTACGTCATCGGCTTCAGCCGCTCAGCAGCTTGCGGAGCAGTTCGGCGAACTCGGTGGGGTGCGTGCTGAGTCCCGTGTGCCCGCCGGGGAAGTGAACGAGCTCCGTGCCGAACCGCTCGGCCAGGAAGGCGGCGGGACGGTAGGGCAGTTCGCCGCGTGAGTCTGCTCCGCCCGCGAGCACGAGCCGGTCCGACAGGGCCGCCAGGCGATCCACATCCGGGGTGTATGCCATGAAACTCGGCACGACGCGTCCGAGGAAGTAGGGCATGTTCGCCATCGTCCGCTCGGCTCGCGCGGCGGCCCGCGGCGGCAGCTCGACGGCCTTCTCGGCGGCGACGGGCCCCTCGTCGTCCGGCCGCCGCAGGCCCGCCGCGAACTCGGCCACCGCGGGCATCAACCCGTCTCGGCGGAAGGTCTCCTGGACGCGGGCGAGCAGTGCGCGGTGCTCGGCGGCGTCCGGCAACACCTCCACCACCGGCGGCTCGTGCGCGACCACGCGTTCGATCCGCTCGTAGTGGGCGCAGAGCAGATGCAGCGCGACGATCGCCCCCGAACTGCAGCCGACCACGCGGACGGGTGCGTCCGGAGACAGTAGATCCAGCAGCCGGAACGCGTCGTCGGCATGCTGATCGACCCGTTGAACGGCCTGTGGGTCGTCCAGCGGGCTGCGGGACAGGCCGCGTGGGTCGTAGGAGACGACCGTGTGATCGCCGGCCAGCTCGTCGGCGATGCCGTCGTAGGAGGCCGCGTCGCCGGCACCGCCGGGGATCAGCAGCAGGGGCGGGCCGCTTCCGCGCACCTCGTAGTGCAAGGTGGCACCGTCCACGCGCAGGCCTCCGATGGTCGGGGTGGTCAACGGGGGTCTCCTTCGCCGGGTGAGGGCCAGCGCTCCAGGAGCGCGTGCAGGGCGTCCAGGCAGCGGGCCCAGGAGCTCTCCGCCGGGCGCGCGTGCGCGAACCCGCCGGCGGCCTCCAGGCTGACGAAGCCGTGGAGCGTGCTGCGTACCAGCCGGACCGCGTCGGTCAGGTCGGGCTCGTCCAGCGCGTAGGCGCGCAGCATGCTGTAGGTCAGTTCGACCGCGCGACGCGGTCCGGGCGCTCGGAGCGCGAGCTCGGGATCGATCTGTATCGGGATCTGCGTCGCCGCGTACCGGCCCGGGTGGTCATGGGCGTATGCCCGCCAGGCGTTCGCGAACGCCACCAGCGCGTCCCTACCGGCCCGCCCGGCGGTGGCCTCGGCGATACCGATGGTCTTCTCGTCCGCCGCCAGCAGCGCGATCCGCCCGCGCAGGTCCTCCAGGCCGCGCACGTGCACATACAGGCTCGCGTCCTTCACCCCGAGCCGCCGCGCCACCGCCGACATGGTCACGTGGTCGAGCCCGACCTCGTCCGCCAGCTCGGCACCCGCGAGCGTCACCCGGTCCGCCGTCAACCCGGCCCGCGCCATGCATCCACCCCCTATGCCTTATTGTCCATAGGCTTAACCTAACATGCCTAGGATATTCCTTGGGTTTAAAGGTAGGCGGATATGTCTCCATAAAGGTCCGTGCCCTCGCCGGCCCCGTAACCGGCGAGGGCACGGGCCGCATCGCCTTCCTGCCGTCGGCTCCGCGCTACGGGCGACGCCTCCGCGGCGACCGACACCACTCGTGCCGCCTCCGGCGGTCCCGCCGGAGGCGGTCAGGACGCGTCACGCGACGGCGGTCCCCTCAAGCTCGACCATCAGGCCGGGGATCGCCAGCCGCGTCACCCCGAGCATCGTGGTGGTCGGCGCCACCCCGATGACGCCCAGCCGGGACGCCAGCACGCCGTAGTGCTCGAAGAGCCGATCGACGTCGGTGGTGTAGACGTTGAGCCGGACGAGGTTCGCGAGGGACATGCCGGCCTCGGCGAGCACGGCCTGGAGGTTGTCGAGGCTCAGCGCCAACTGCGCCGCCATGTCATCGGCGTGCTGAGGCTTGCCCTCGTCGCTCATCGCGGTCTGCCCGGAGCAGTACAGGGTCCGGGTGGGTCACTCGCCCCCTCCCTGCCCCGCCACGCGGTATGCGAGAACGTGCTCGCATGCCTGAGCCTTCAGGCTCCGGTCGACTGACCGTGCAGGAATCGCGGCACACGATGGCCTGCGCACCCCCAGCCGCATCCATGATCGAGGTCGAGCCTGTGTCCGGGCACCGGGGTATGCGCGGACCCGCGGCGTGGGTTATTTCTCCTGGGGGGCCGGACGGAGTACCCGGCGCACGGCGCCGCGCAGCCACTGGTGGGCCCCGTCGGCGGTGTGGCGCGGGTGCCAGGCCATGCCGATCGTCAGTGGTGGCAACGGCAGCGGGATTTCCAGCAGGCGTAGTCCCAGCGCGTGCGCCGCGTCGCTGAGTGGCGAAGGGGGCTCGCCCGGCAGCGCGGCCGGCACCAGGCAGACCACGTCGCCGACTGCCGCCAGCACCATCGCCGCCAGATGTCCGGGCAGGACGGCGCTGACCCGCCGGCTGAGTCCTTGCTCGGCCAAGGCCGCGTCCAGCGGGCCGGTGAAGCGTCCACGGCGGCTGACCGCCACGTGCTCGGCCGAGGCCAACCTGGTGGGCGTCAGGGTTCCTTCGGCGAGCGGGTGCCCGGCCCTGACACCGACCGCCATCCTCAGCGTGACCAGCTCTTCGACCCGGGTCTCCGGGGCGACGTGGTCGATGGCCCCGATCTCCAGATCGATCCGGCCCTCGCGCAGCGCGGGGCCCGCCTCCCACTCCTCGGCCAGCACCCGCAGCGAGACGCCCGGCGCCCGGCGCCGGGCAAGCCCGAGCAGGCCCGGGGCCAGTGCCGCACCGACCAGGTCCGAGACCTGGACGGTGAAGGTGCGCCGCAGCGCGGCGGGGTCGACCCCGCCGCTCGGAGTGAGCAGTGCCTCCAACCGGCGCACCACCGCGGCGGCCTCGCCCCGCAGCGCCTCGGCGCGGGGTGTGGGCACCATCGCCTGTCCTGCCCGTACCAGCAGCGGGTCCTGGAGCACCCGGCGCAGCCGGGCCAGGGTGCGGCTCATCGCCGCCGGGGAGGTGCGCATCCGCGCGGCGGCACGGGTGACGCTCTGCTCGGTCAGTAGGGCGTCGAGGGCGACGGCGAGGTTGGCGTCGAGGTTCGGGGCTGGGCTGCTCACCGGCATAATTCCGTTTCGGGCAATGATTGGATGCTGAAGTTCCCATTGTGGCAATGCGGCTCGGGTCTGCACGATCAAGGGACCGTATCGATCCGACACAGACCGCGAGGTTTTCATGATCGTCATTACCGCCCCCACCGGGAACATCGGCAGACGACTGCTGTCGCTGCTGGTCGAGGCCGCGCCCGCACGCGGAGAGGCGTTGCGCGTCGTGGTCCGCGATCCTGCCCGGCTTCCCGAGTCCGTACGCGGACAGGTCGAGGTGGTCACCGGCTCACACGGCGACGCCGCGACCGTCGAGCGCGCCGTCACCGGGGCCGACGCCGTTTTCTGGCTGGTGCCGCCAGACGCCTCGGCCACGCCCGACGAGGCGTACAGCGGCTTCACCCGCCCGGCCGCGCGGGCGTTCGCCGCCCACGGTGTTGGCCATGTCGTCGGCGTCTCGGCACTCGGCCGCGGCACCCCGCAGGCCGCCCAGGCCGGGCTGGTCACCGCCTCCCTGGCCATGGACGACCTGATCGCCGACTCCGGCGTCGCCTACCGCGCCCTGGCCAACCCGTCCTTCTTCGAGAACCTGCTGGAGGAGGCCGACTCGATCCGCGAGAACGGCGTCTTCACCGACACCGTCGCCGCAGACCGCCCGGCTCCGCTGGTGGCCGTCGCCGACATCGCCGCGACGGCGGCCGGGCTGCTGCTGGACCGCTCCTGGACCGGCGTCGGCAGTGTCCCGGTGCTCGGCCCGCAGAACCTGTCACCCAACGACCTGGCCCGCATCATGACCGAAGAGCTGGGTCGTCCGGTCCGCTACCGGCGCCAGCCGCTCGACGAGCTGCGGTCCACCCTGCTCGGCTACGGCCTCAACGAGGCGTTCGTCGAGGGCATGGTCGACATGAAACGCGCCAAGGACCAGGGCCTGGACTCAGGCGTCGACCGCTCGCCGCAGGCGGGCCCGGCCACCGGATTCGCACAGTGGTGCGCGCAGACTCTCAAGCCCGCCGTTCTCGCCACACCGGAGGCAGTCGATGCCCGCTGACCGAACCAAGCCGCCGGTCACCGCGTTCATTCTGGTCAAGACCACGCCCGAGTGGCTGGCGATGACCGTGGCCGAACGCGTCAAGGCCTTCACCACCCAAGTCGTCCCGGTTGTCGAGGCCCGCACCCGCGGTGTCCGCTCCCGCTTCTACGACACCGAGTTCTACTCGGCACGGGTCACCGACATCTGGGTCTGGGAGGCAGATGACCACGACGCCTACCGGCTGCTCATCGACGCGTTGCGCGAAACCCCCTTCTGGGACCGCTACTTCGACGTCGTGGACCTGCTTGTGGGTACCGAGAACGGCTACGCCCGCACCTACGATCTGGAACCGGCGGCCACCCTCGCCACCTGACGCTTCTCCCTGACCGGCCGGTGCTTCCGCAGGGCGGTGGCACCGGCCATCGGTTCAGCTGGGCAGACGGCAACGTGGCCCCACGTTGTCGCTCGCCAGTAGATCCGACAACGAGACCGCGATGCAGGCGATTCCCGAGATCACTCCTCCGTCGGCATGCCAGCGTGATCCGTGGAGGGTGTGGCCAGGCTGGGCAGGCGCAGCACGAACCGTGCGCCACGGGAGCTGTCTTCGATGGTGGGGTCACCGTAGTCTTGGCAGAAAATCCAACGAACCCGCTCCTGACCTGCGATAAAGTTGCATGCCGCTGACCGGCTGGATTGGTCCAAGGCGGTGGTCGACAGCTCCCATGTACGAGCACTCAAGGGCGGCCCAAAACCGGCCCGAGCCCGGTCGATCGAGGCAGGACCGGCTCGAAACACCATGTGATCACCGACGGGAACGGCATCCCGCTGGCGGTCAGCCTCGGCGGCGGCAACCGCAACGACATTCTGCAGCTCATGCCTCTCATCGAGGCGATCCCGCCGGTCCGCGGCAAGGTCGGCAAACCCCGCCGACGTCCCACGGCGCTGTATGCCGACCGCGCCTACGATCACGACCGCTACCGTCGTCAGCTGCGGGAGAAGAGAATCGAGCCGATCATTGCCAGCCGAAGAACTCCGCACGGCTCTGGCCTGGGTGTGCATCGGTGGGTGGTGGAGCAGACGCTCGCCCTGCTGCACTGGTTTCGTCGGTTACGCATCCGCTGGGAGATCCGCGACGACATCCATGAAGCCTTCATGATCCTGGCCTCCGCCATCATCTGCTGGCGCCGCCTCAACCACTGATCGCATTCTGTTAGGAGTTCCAAGAGCGGCCGGATCCAGTGTGGCGGAGGTGAGCTGGCCGGCGGCGTCGCAGACGTAGTCGATGGTGGTTTTGCCGCCGCCGTTGATCTGCTGGGTGAGATTACCGGCCGGGTCGTACTCATTGGACTGCGACACCACGTCGACCGGGGGGCCGAGCCGTTGAGCCGCACATCGTCGCCGATGGTCGTGGCCAGGTGGTCGTCCATCCAGTAGGTGTAGGCCGTCTTGCGGCCCAACGCGTCGATCTGACCGGCCAATCGGCCGCCGGGGTCGTAGGAGGAGGAGGTCAGCACCACGTCCTGGGCGCTCTGCGGGTTAAGAGGGCTGCCGGTCCAGTTCTTCAACGTCGTAGAGGCCGGCTGACCGCGCTTGGTGTAGGCGAACGTCGTCACCGTGCCCTATGCCTTCGCCGCCCCGACCACCGGCGAGGGCACGGGCCGCATCGCCTTCCCGCCGTCGGCTCCGCGCTACGGGCGACGCCTCCGCGGCGACCGACACCACTCGTGCCGCCTCCGGCGGTCCCGCCGGAGGCGGTCAGGACGCGTCACGCGACGGCGGTCCCCTCAAGCTCGACCATCAGGCCGGGGATCGCCAGCCGCGTCACCCCGAGCATCGTGGTGGTCGGCGCCACCCCGATGACGCCCAGCCGGGACGCCAGCACGCCGTAGTGCTCGAAGAGCCGATCGACGTCGGTGGTGTAGACGTTGAGCCGGACGAGGTTCGCGAGGGACATGCCGGCCTCGGCGAGCACGGCCTGGAGGTTGTCGAGGCTCAGCGCCAACTGCGCCGCCATGTCATCGGCGTGCTGAGGCTTGCCCTCGTCGCTCATCGCGGTCTGCCCGGAGCAGTACAGGGTCCGGGTGTGCCCGGAGACGATCTCACCCTGGTTGTATCCCAGCCCCGTCGACCACGCCCACGGGTTGACCGCCGTTCGCTCCATTGCCACATCGACTCCATTCGGTTCGTTGACATCACGTACGCCGAGCGGCTCGTAGCCGCCTTCTTCGACGCTGTGGTGATAAGCCTCGCGACAAATCACGACATCTTGTGTCGTGTATTTCTGTAGGGTTTTCGCATGCGCGCCGACCGGCTGGTCTCGCTGGTGCTCCTGCTGCGGCAGCACGGCCGGCTGTCCGCGACCGCGCTCGCCCGCGAGCTGGAGGTCTCCACCCGCACCGTGCTGCGCGACATCGAGGCGCTGTCCGCAGCCGGCGTCCCGGTCTACGCGGAACGCGGCCGGCACGGCGGTTTCGCGTTGTTGCCCGGTTTCAGGACCGAACTCACCGGACTGACCCCTGATGAGGCCCTCGCCCTCCTGATCGCCGGATCACGGCGCGGCGCGCAGACATTCGGCCTCGGCTCGGCGCTCGCTTCGGCGATGCTCAAGGTGGTCGACGCGCTACCGGAAAGCTATCGGGACACCGCGGCCGACGCGGCCGAGCGATTGCTCATCGACCCGGAGACCGACCTTCTCTCACGTCGCCTGGTCACCGAGGAGGCGCCTGACGCGACAGTGGCCGAAGTCCTGCGCGCTGTGCTCTCCGGACACCGGCTGCGCATCCACTACGCGGCCGGGGACCAGAGCCCGACGTGGCGCACGGTGGACCCGATCGGCCTGGTCACCGTACGCGATCGGGGTTACCTGCTGGCCACCAGGTCCGGCGCGGACCGCACCTACCGGCTGTCCCGGATCCTGGCCGCCGAGGAACTTCCCGAACCCGCACAGCGACCGGACCGGGTCGATCTGGACCGGGCCTGGCAGGAACGCAGCACCCGGTTTCGGACCGGCGGCGACCAGGTCACCGTGCTGGTACGGGTGGACCCCGAGCGGCGGGAGGAACTGGTCGGCACGGCACTGGCCGTCCGCGCAGAAGAGGCCGAATCGGACGGCCGGCTGCGGATGGAGGTGACCTTCCAGGATCCGAGGCACGCCGAATGGGCGCTGTGGCAGCTCGGCACGAACGCGGAGGCCCTGGACCCGCAGTGGTTGCGCGATCGTTTGCACGACCGGGCCGCCGCGATCGCCACCCGCTACGGGGCGCCCTCCTGAGAGCCGTCGTCTTCCGTGGTCCGCGCCCGCCTGATTCCGGCCGCTCACTTCGGCAAGGTGAGGATCTCGGCTCCGTCGTCGGTGATGGCGATCGTGTGCTCACTGTGTGCCGTACGGCAGCCTGTCGCGCTCCTGAGCGTCCACCCGTCGGCGTCGGTGACGAGTTTGGCGGTGTCGGCCATGACCCACGGTTCAAGGGCGAGCATCAAGCCGGGGCGCAGCCTGTATCCACGGCCGGGCCGCCCGGTGTTCGAGATGTGCGGATCCTGGTGCATCGTCGATCCGATGCCGTGACCTCCGAACTCGGTGTTGATCGGATATCCCGCCTCGCCGAGGACCGAGCCGATGGCGTGGGAGATGTCGCCGATGCGCGCTCCGGGCCCGGCGGCCGCGATGCCCGCGTTCAACGCGCGTTCGGTCGCGCTGATCATCGCGACGCTCTCCGGGGGTTTCGAGCCGCCCACGATGAAGCTGATGGCGGAGTCCGCGGCGACTCCGTCCTTGGAGACGGCGAGGTCGAGTGAGAGCAGGTCGCCGTCGGCGAGGGTGTAGTCGTACGGCAGTCCGTGCAGCACGGCGTCGTTGACGGACGTGCAGATGTAGTGGCCGAACGGCCCGCGTCCGAAGGAGGGCTCGTAGTCGACGTAGCAGGACAGTGCTCCGGCCTCAATGATCATGGCCTGGGCCCATTCATCGATGTCCAGGAGATTCGTGCCCACTGAGCTGCGGCTCTTCAGCGTCTGCAAGATGTGAGCAACCAGGGCACCGGTCTCCTTCGCTCGGGCCAGGTCCGGGGGGGTCAGGATCTCGATCATGCGACGCCCTTCTCATGCAACCAATAACTATCCCGGCCATATTATCCCGACGCCAAGGGCTGTACGGATTTTGGATCTTCAACGGGTTGCAGGCTTCGCCCCCGCAAGACGGCTCCGCGTAGACGAAGGCTCGCAAGATGGCCGCCGGGGTCTCGCCGAAGCAGAAGGCAGGTCCCAGCCACTCCTTGATCCGGTCGATGCGCCGCTCAGCCCTTTGTGCGGCCTGCGGAGACCTGGATCATGCCTGACCAGGCGGCCGCCTCGGGCGCCACGCAGCAAATCCCTCTGCTCTCAAACCCGTACAGGCCCTAGAATCGAAGCCATGGTCAGGTTGCCGCTCACACCCGCGGAGGTCGAGCGCGGACAGCGTCTCGGTGCCCTGTTGCGTCGCGCCAGGGGGGAGCGCCCGATGCTCGATACCGCGCTGGACGCAGGTGTGTCGCCGGAGACCCTCCGGAAGATCGAGTCGGGCCGCGTGGCGACCCCCGCCTTCCCGACCATCGCGGCGATCGCCGATGTCCTCAGCCTTTCCCTCGACGAGGTGTGGGCCGAGATCAACCAGCCTGACGACGGGGCCGAACCCACGAGATCAGGTCGCAACGCACGTGAACGATTGGCCTCGTAAGCCCCAAGCCCGCAGCCGCGTTGTCCGACCTGAGTAATCGACCGTTTCGGCCGTTCAGCCGGTTCGGCTCCCGCGAAATCCGCGAGTCCTCCATCAGGTCCGCGGTTCCCGGACCGCCCTGGAAGTCGAGCGCGTTCAGCACAATCGGGGTGAACTGCCGCAGGTAAGAGGTCAAACGCGTGCAACCGCTCTGTGCTTGATCGCCGTCCAGGTGAGCCGGTCGGTCTGAGCTTTCCGTCACACCCAGCCCATCTGCGGCTGAGCGACTGTTCGGCGGCCCATTCCGCTGTGCGGATTGGTCCATTGTCGTGACGTTCCAGTCACTACAGAGTGGGCGCAACGCAAAACGGTCGTTACCTAACGGCCACACGCACGACATCTTCGCTGTCGCAGCGCGAATCTGTAGGGAGCCCAGTGTGGGAACTACGACGGACACCGCCGTGCGGTTCTTCGTCGGCACGGATGTCGGGGGAACGTTCACCGATCTGGTGGTCCTCCAGGACAATCAGCCGCCACGCCTGTTCAAGGCGCCGACAACGCCGCATGACCGGTCAGAAGGCGTGGTCAACGCGCTCGCCCTCGCGGCCGCGTCCTATGACATGAGCCTGCCGGAGTTCTGCGCGGCGATCGCTTACTTCTCGCACGGTACGACGGCCGCCACCAACGCCCTCATCGAGCGCAAGGGAACTCCGACCGCGCTGCTGACCACTCGCGGCTTCACCGACACCATGCTCATCCAGCGATCGATGACCTCCTGGGTCGGCATGGGGGCGGCGACCGGCCACTACAGCCGCCGCCGCAACCCCGATCCCATCGTCCCTCGGGACAGGATCTCCGGCGTCACCGAGCGCATCGACGCCACGGGCGCGGAGGTGGTGGCGCTGGACGAGGAGGAGGTGCGCGGCCTGTTGCGGCGTCTGCGCGGCGAGGGCGTCCAGGCGCTGGCCGTGTCCTTCCTGTGGTCCTTTGTCAACGCCGAGCACGAGACCGCAGTGGGCCGCATCGTGGCCGAGGAGTGGCCCGAGGCTTATGTGACCCTGTCCCATGAGGTCGCGCCGGTGCTGGGCGAGTATGAGCGGTCCGCCACCACGGTGGTGAACAGCTACCTCGGCCCGGTCATCCGCGACTACGTGGCCGGTCTGGAAGGCCGCCTCAGGAACACCGGATTCACCGGCGACTTTTCGATCATGGATTCTGGTGGCGGGGTCATGCGCGCGGCCGACGCCGCCCAGCGCGCTTCCTCGATGCTCACCTCCGGGCCCGCGGGCGGCGTGCTCGCCTCGGCCGCGCTGGCCCGGCGCCTCGGACACCCGAACGTCATCACTTCCGACATGGGCGGCACCAGCTTCGATGTCGGCCTGATCGTGGACCACGAGCCGCTGGTGGAGCGGGTCAGCGAGGTGGGCGATCTGCATCTCGCGCTGCCGCGCATCAAGGTCACGGCGATCGGTGCCGGCGGTGGTTCGATCGCCTGGGTGGACGAGGCGGGTGTGCTGGCCGTCGGTCCCGAAAGCGCCGGGTCGGTACCCGGGCCGGCCTGCTACGGGCGCGGCGGCGATCGGCCCACCGTCACCGATGCCGACGTCGTTCTCGGCGTCATCGATCCGGAGCGGTTTCTGGGCGGGCGGATGCCGTTGGAGCGGGCGCTGGCGGAGAAGGCCATCCAGCAGCACGTCGCCGATCCGCTCGGACTGACCGTCGAGGAGGCGGCGGCGGGCATCCGGCAGGTGGCAGACAACCACATGGCCGATTTGCTGCGCAAGGTCACCGTCGAGCAGGGACACGACCCGCGCGACTTCACCGTGTACGCGTACGGCGGAGCCGGTCCCACGCACGCCTATGCCTACACCGAGGCCGCCGGCATCGCCACGCTCGTGGTGCCCCCCACATCCACCGTCCACTCGGCCTACGGCACGGTCACCTCCGACAGATATCGGGCGGTGCAGACGACCGATGTGCAGCGGACACCCCCGGGAACCGCCGACCCTGCCGAGCACCTCGACCCGGCGCGGATCAACGCGACACTGGACGAGCTGACGGTCCGGTGCCTGGCCGACCTCGACGACGACCCTCGCGTGCGTCTGAGCCGTATCGTCTACCTGAAGTTCCGGCGTCAGGCGCACGAGTTGCCGCTGGCGGTGCCGGAGGGTGAGGTCACCACCGAGGTGCTGCGGGCGCTGATCTCCGAGTTCCGCGACGCCTACGAACGGTTGTACGGGGCGGGGACCGCACTGCTCGGCGCCGGCGTGGAGTTGCAGACCCTCCGGGTCGAGGGCCGGGTCGGCATCACCAGGATCACCGAGAGCGGCTATCCGGGTTCGGCGCACGCGTCCGCTTCGCTACTCGGTTCGCGGCCGGTGTACTTCCCCGAATGCGGCCGCGTGGACACCTCGGTCTATCACGGTGAGGGGCTCGGCGCCGGGGCGTCGCTCCGCGGTCCCGCCATCCTCGAGTTCGCCGGTACCACCGTGGTGGTCGGCCCGGGTCAGTCACTCGACGTCGACCCGTACAACAACCTCGTCATCGACTGCAGGGGGAACGCGTGACCGCCATCGATCCCGTGACCTTCGAGGTCATCAGGCACCGGCTGCTCGCCATCACCGACGAGCAGGGCGCCACCCTGGCCGCCATCTCCGGTTCCACCCATGTCGTGGAGGCCAGCGACTACAACGTCGGCCTTTACCTGCCTGATGGTTCGGTGGCCGCGATGGGCCGCACCATCCTGTCCCACTCCTCGTCGATGGCGGCCATCACCCGGTCGGTCATCGATGACTGCGCCGACGACCCAGGTATCAATCCCGGTGACATGTTCATCGTCAACGACCCGTGGAAAGGCACCGTGCACGCGCAGGACGTGGGCGTGGTCGCGCCGATCTTCTACCGGGGCGAGCTGCTCGCCTGGACGGGTGCCATGTGCCACATGGTCGACGTGGGCGGGATGACGCCGGGCAGTTTCTGCATCGACGCCACCGACTCCTACCAGGAGGGGTTGCAGATGCCGCCCACCAAGCTCGTCGACGGCGGCAAGGTTCGTAGCGACGTCTGGAACCTCGTCCTGGCGCATACACGCATGGCCGCGACGGTGAACCTTGACCTGAGGGCCCTGATCGCCGCCAACAACACGGCGGTCAGGGCGATGACCGCCCTGGCCGACAAGTACGGTGCCGAGACGGTCCGCGCGGTCATGGGCAGCCTCATCGAGTTGTCGGAGAAACGGCTGCGTAACCGGCTGGCCAAGCTGCCCGACGCGCGCCTGCACTCGCGGGCGTTCCTGGACAACGACGGTGGACTGGCTCTGTCGCGGGAGAACGCCACCTACGAGGTGAACCTCGTCCTCACCAAGCGCGGTGACAGCCTGCACTTCGACTACTCCGGCTCCTCGCCGCAGGTGAAGGGCTATGTCAACTGCGCCTTCTCCGGGATGATGGCGGGAATCGCCGCCGCACTGCTGCCCACCCTGGCTTATGACGCGCCGTGGAACGAGGGCCTGTTCAAACCCGTGCATGTGCACTGCCCGGACGGCTTGATCTGCAACGCGGCGCGGCCCGCCGCGGTCAGCGGAGGCGCGCTGGAGGCGGGCTGGCTGGTGGAGATGACCGCCGTCGAGTGCCTGTCGAAGCTGGCGGCTTGCTCCGACGAGCTGATGGCCGAAGCACAGGCCGTGCCGGCGGGCGGACCCGACAAGTTCGTCCTGACCGGGGCGGGAGAGAACGGCAGCCGGCAGACGTACGTGATCATGGACTGCCTGGCCACCGGCGGCGCCGCCTACGCGCACCGCGACGGGGTCTGGACCCAGGGCCAGCACAACATCGAGCGGCAAAAGATCTCCAACGTGGAAGCCGTGGAGATGGATTCCCCGCTGCTCTACCTGTGGCGCGGCCTGGTCGCCGATTCCGGCGGGGCCGGGCGCACCCGCGGTGGCATGAGCATGGGCGCGGTGTACACGGTCCATGGCGGTCGGGACGTCACCGCGCTGAACTCGGCCCACGGCTGGGAAGTGCCCAACTCCACCGGAATCTTCGGCGGTTACCCCGGCGCGCAGAACACCCGCACGGTGATCCACGGCAGCGACGTTCGAGAGCAGCTGGCCGCGGGCCGGATCCCGGCCGTCGACGAGTTGTCGGGCACCCGCCCGATCATGCACGGCCGGCAGGGGCTCTACCACCTCGGCGAGGACGACCTCCTGGCCACGGTTCCGCAGGCGGGTGGTGGATGGGGTGACCCGCTGGAACGTTCCTTGGAGGCGTTGCAGGCCGACTTGGACTTCGGCGCGGTGACGCCGGACGCCGCGGTCCGCGTCTACTCCGTCGTGCTGGACGCCGAGGACCGCATCGACGAGGCGGCGACGCAGATTCGCCGCGCGAAAATCCGGGGCGAACGGCGCGCGTGGCCGGCGGAACGGCCGCTGCCCGCGCAACCGCAGGGGCCCCGGACCAGGCTCCATCCGCTCGGCGACGGCCTCGACGTGATCGCGGTGAACGACGCCCGCTGGGTCGCCTGCCAGTGCGGCGTCGTGCTGGCGCCCATCGCGGAGGAATGGCGCCGATACGCCGGGATGAGCGTGGTGTGGGACGTGCACGCGCTCGGTCACGCCACGCGGCTGGATCAGGAACTGGAGTTGCGCCTGTACGCCTGCCCCGGTTGCGGCCGGTTGCACGCCACCGACGTCGTGCGTCGTGACGCCGCTCACCTGGACGACATCCGGCTTCTGGACGCGGAGGTCTGACGTGGCCCACCTCGCTTTGTGCGCCGCGACGTCCCACGTGGGCGCCATCGTCAAGAACCCGGACGCCGCTCCCGAGCAGTCCGGCAACCTCCATCGGGCCTGGCAGCGCCTGGACGAGGAGATCGCCGGGTTGGAGCTGGACGCGGTCGTCGTCATCGCCACCGACCACTATGAGACCTTCGGGCTGGAGAACTATCCGGTTTTCTGCCTCGGGCTGGCCGCCGAGCACAAGGCGTGGGGCGAGTTCGGCAACCCGTCGGGCGTCGTGGCGGGGCGTCCCGAACCGGCCGCCCATCTGCTCCAGGGCCTCACCGCACGCGGCTTCGACCTGGCTCGCTCGCACACCATGGCGCTGGACCACAGCTTCATGGTGCCGCTCGCCAAGCTGCCGTCCGCGGCGGCCGCGGGAGTCATCCCGCTCTTCGTCAACTGCAACACCCCTCCGCTGCCCAGTCTGAGCCGCTGCCTGGACCTGGGCAGGGCCCTGCGGGAGAGCATCCGCGACCTGCCGGGTGAACAACGGATCGGCGTGATCGGCACGGGCGGGCTTTCGCACTGGGTCGGCCTCCCTCGCTTCGGCGACATCAACGAGGCGTTCGATCATGCGCTCCTGGAGGCTTTCGGTCAGGGCCGGCTCGGCGAGATCGCCGGGTGGGACGACGCCTGGGTCGAAGAGGAGGCCGGCAACGGCGCGCTGGAGCTGCGGACGTGGTTGATCACCGCCGCCGCGGCGGGAGGTCCGGCCCGCGTGCTGGCGTACGAGCCCATGGCGGCGTGGACGGTCGGCATCGGGATCGCCACCTTCGACATCGTGGAGGGTTCCTCATGAGCATCGTCGAGCTCAACCGGCTTGCACGGGATCTCGAACACATTCCGGGGTTGTGTGAGCGGTTCGCCTCCGATCCGGCCGAGGTCCTTGCGGACTACCCGCTGGCTGATCAGGAGCGCACCGCCGTAGTGCGGAAGGACGCGGCCTGGCTCCTGCAGGCCGGCATGAACCCTGTGGCGCTGCGCAATCTCATGGTCACTCTCGGTGTCGCACACCGTGAGATGTACTCCGAGGGCGTCTGACATGAGCACCACCGGATTCATCGTTCACGGCCCCGGCGGATACCGCGACCAAGCCCACGTCCGCATGGCCGAAGGCGAAGGGCTACGGCTGCCGGGTATCGACCCCCTGCAGATGGAGGCCAGGCTGGCCTTCTTCGCCGCAGCTGCGGCGATGGAGGCCGCCGTCGACGCCGAGCTCATGGCCTATGGCCTGAGCCATCCGCGGTTCAACATCCTCATGGTGCTGCGCAGCATCGACCCCGAGGGCGCCGGGATCGCCATGGGGACGCTGGCCACGCACGTGATGACCACGGCTCGCAACGCCACAGGGCTGGTGGACCTGCTCGAACAGCGGGGCCTGGTCAGCCGTTCCGCCGATCCGTCGGACCGGCGCATCGTCCGGGTCACCAAAACGGCCGCCGCCGACGAACTGCTGGACGAGCTGCTGCCACGCTTCGCCGTCCGGATGGCCGGGGCGTTCGGCGGCTACCGCGACGGCGAGCTGAGAGTCCTCATCGACCATCTCAACCGGCTCCGCTTGGGGTTGGATCTGCCCGCCGTCCGCCAATGAGCCGGGGAGAAAGGGTTCCCATGGATACCAGGATCGAGTTGGTCGGCGTCAGCAAGTCGTTCGGCGGTGCCGCCGCGCTCCAGGAGATCGACTTCGCGGTGCGAAGCGGTGAGGTGCACGCGCTGGTCGGCATGAACGGAGCGGGCAAGTCAACGCTCGTCAAGATCCTTTCGGGCGCGCTCACCCCCGACTCGGGCGAGGTACTCATCGACGGCGGCCGGCACGGGGCACTCACCCCGCGCCGTACCCGTACGCTCGGCGTCAGCATCGTGTACCAGCACCGGACCCTCGTTCCCCAGCTCACGGTCGCGGAGAACATGCTGCTTGGACGCCTGCCCAAGCGAATGGGCGCGGTGGATTGGCGCCGGGCGCACACCGAGGCCGCCATGGCTCTGTCGACGCTGGGCGTTGAGGTATCGACCCGGGCCATCACCGGTGAGCTGGGGCAGGCCCAGCAGACCCTGGTCGAGATCGCGCGTGAGGTGGCGACCGGCGGCAAAGTGCTCATCCTGGACGAGCCCACCGCCAGCCTCGGCGGCGCGGACGCCGTCACCGTGCACGATCTGGTCCGCAAGCTCAGCTCCACCGGCATTTCGGTCATCTACATCTCGCACCACCTGGACGAGGTCCTCGGCTTGGCCGAGAGGATCACCGTGCTGCGTGACGGCCGCAGGGTGACCACGGTCGCCGGAGCGGACATGGACCTGCCGAAGCTGGTCCGCGCCATGACCGGGGAGCGGCTCAACCAAGAGCGCCCGCAGCGGGTCGCCCCCGCTGGAGAGACCGTCATCGAGATCGACGGCCTTGCCTCGGGCAGGCGTCTGGCCGAGCTGACGCTCTCGGTCCGCGCGAGCGAAGTGGTGGCTGTCCTCGGGCCCGCCGGTGACGGTCAGTCCGAACTCTTCCCCCTGCTGAGCGGCCAACGCCGTCCTTCCGGCGGCCGCGTCCGGATCGCCGGCACGGAGGTCGCCTCCGGCAGTGTCGGCGCGGCGCTGAGCGCCGGCCTGCGCTGCATCACCGGCGATCGCCTGGCGCACGGCCTGGTGTCCGGCCTCACCGTCGACGAGAACCTGGATCTGACCCGGCGCGGCCTGGATCGTCCCTGGCTCGTGCGCTGGAAGCGGCTGCACCGGGAGGCCTCCGTGGCGCGTTCTCGCTACGGGGTCACCACGATCCAGGCAAACCCGCCCGTATCAGCTCTGTCAGGTGGCAACCAGCAGAAAGTGCTGCTGGCGAAATGGCTGGACTCGTCGGTGCGGGCATGTCTGCTCGAAGAGCCGACCAACGGGGTCGACGTGGCCGCCAAGTCCGAGATTCACCACCTCATCGACAATCTGGCCGAGCGCGGCACCGCCGTACTGCTGGCCTCCACCGACGTGGAAGAAGTGCTGCGCCTGGCCGACCGCGTCGTCGTCGTCCGCGCCGGGCGGGTCGTCGCCGACCTCCCCGTGGACGGGATCTCCCGGGACGCCCTCGTCTCGCTCACGGTTGGAGGAACCGCATCATGACCGCCATCTCCACCTCATGGCGCAGGGTAGGCCTCGCCGCGCCAACCTGGCTCGTGCGGCACGCGGGCGTGCTGGCCGTGCTGCTGCTGATCGGCCTTTTCACGACCGCCCGCAGCGACGTCTTCCTGACCGGACCCAATCTGCTCAACGTGTCCCAGCAGATCGCGGTCGTCGCCGTCCTGGCCGCGGGGTTGACGCTGCTGATGACCGCGGGCGGCATCGACTTCTCGCTGGGTGCCATCGCTGCCGTCGCCCACGGGGTCACCGCGCAGCTCATCGTGGCAGGGCTGTCCGACGGGCTGGCGGTAGTGCTCGTGCTCGCCATGGGGGCTGTGATCGGATTGGCCAACGGCGCAATGATAACGCTGTTCAATGTGACACCCTTTGTCGCCACGCTGGCCAGTTCGACGGCGCTCGGCGGGACGGCCCTCCTGATCATCGACGGGCAGAGCGTCTCGATCGGCGACCACCTGCTGATGATCGGATTCGGTGAGGTGCTGGGCGTCATCCCTGTGCTCGTCGTCATCGCCACGGCCGTCTGCGCAGCCGTCGGAGCGCTCATGCGCTGGACGGCCTTCGGCCGTAACGCCTTCGCCATCGGCGGAAACGAGAGCGCGGCCCGCCTGTCCGGCATCCCGGTCGTCCGCACCAAGCTGCTGCTCTACACCCTCGGTGGGCTGCTTGCCGCCCTGGGCGGCGTGATGCTCGTGGCCAGGCTCGGTGCGGCCAGTCCCGGCGCCGGAGGCCTGCACCTGGAACTGACCGTCGTGGCCGCCGTGGTCATCGGGGGCACAGCGCTGCACGGCGGCAGCGGCACCATGGTCGGCACCGTCCTGGGGGTGCTGCTCTTGGGAGTGGTCGCCAACTCCCTCAACCTGCTCCAGATCAACCCCTACTACCAGGACGTCGCGCTCGGCGCCGTCCTCGCCGTCGCCGCCATCGCCAACCACCTGCGCGCCCGGCGAACCTGAGCCTCACCCCCCACCGGAAGGAATTCCCATGCCCAGTCACCGCGTCTTGGCGGCCCTCACTTCAGCGGCCGCGTCCACCCTTCTGCTCGGCGCCTGCTCGGTCAGCACCTCCACAACGGGGGCCGAGTCGGCGGCCGTGGCTCCGGAAAAGCAGCTGACCATCGGATTCGTCAACGGCAACACCATCGAATTCCACACCTGCCTGCAGAAGTCGATGCAGGCCAGAGCCAAGAGCGCGGGCGTCGACCTGCTGATCGCGCAGTCGGCCATGGATCCGGCGAAGGAGCTCTCCAACATCGACGACATGATCGCCAAGCGGGTCGATGCGATCATCGTGCAGACCGTCAACATCGACGCGCTGGAGGGGGGCGTGACGAGGGCCAACCGCGCCGGCGTCCCGATCTTCCTGACTTCGGTCGCAGCGGTCGACCAGAGCAAGATCCTCGGTGCGGTCATCACGGACGTCAAGAAGGTCGGGCAGGAACTGGGCGAGTGGATCGTCGAGGACACCGGTGACTCGGTTGCCGAGGTGGCGGTGATCGGCGGCGCCCCCGGTGCCGCCGCGGACCTGATGAACGACGCCTTCAAGACCAGTCTGGGTTCGCACGCGAAGCTCGTCTTCGACCAGCCGGCGCTCTGGCAGCGCGCCAAGGCCCAGGACGTCGCCGAGAACCTGCTCCAGGCCTACCCCAAGGTGAAGTACGTCTTCGTGCACAACGAGGACATGGCCCTTGGTGCGCTGGCGGCGTTCAAGAGCGCCGGGCGTACGGGCATCAAGATCGTTACCAACGGTGGCAGCGAGGCGGGGATCAAGGCCGTGGAATCCGGCGAGTTCGCCGCAACGGTCAGCAACACGCCGCGCAGCGTCGGTGAGATGGCGATCGACAACGTCGTGGGGCTGCTCAAAAAAACAGAAGGGGTGCCGAAAATCGCCACAGTTCCTGACATGCTGGTCACTCAGGACAATACCGACAAAGCGCCACCATACTGCCTGTAAGGGACGCCATGGCCGCAGAATTCGCCGACCGCACACCCACCACGATGCCCTCCCGCCGCCGCGGCGTACGCGCCGTTGACCGCGCGCTCGACGTGCTCACCGCCTTCAGCGCTGCCCACCCCCGCCTGCAGCTCTCAGAGCTGGCCGAGGCGGCAGGGCTGCCGAAGACGAGCACGCACCGCATCGCGGTGACGCTCGTCGAACGTGGCTTTCTCCGCCAGGACGACGACGGCGCCTACACTCTCGGCCGCATACTGCTCGAACTCGGCAGCCTGGTCTCCACGACCACCGAAGTGGCCCGGCTGACAGCCGCGGCAGCGGATTTCCCGCTGGCAGGCGGAGAGGCATTGCTCGTCGCGGAGGTCGACTGGCTCGACAAAAGCCTGATGATCACGACCAAGCTCAAGGCCCCACACAGTCCCGCGGCGCTGTCGCCGGTCGGCCGCCGCTCCGTCCTGGCCAACGGGTGCGTCAGCCTGGCCATCCTCAGCGGCCTGCCCATGGACGAGGTGCGAAGGCTGCTTCCCCATCTGCGCTTGGCGCAGCGCACGGCGGCCAGCATCACCGACCCGGAGGAGTTCCTGAGGGAGGTCGAGGCGGCGCGCAACCGCGGGCACGCCACCGAGATCGAGGAGTTCCTCCCCGGCATCGCCGGAGTGGCGGTACCGGTGATGTCCGCCGGGCGCCCGATCGGCGCCGTCGCCGTCTGCGGCCCGACCGCTCACCTGCCCCGGCGCAGGCTCAACGCTCTCGCCCTCGACCTCAAGCAGCTGATCAGCAGGGCGCTGCCACCCCATACCCACAAAGCCGTATCAGGAGGATGAAGATCATGGCCCCCAAGGTCCATGCCGAATGGGTGACATTTCCCAGCGGGGACGACGAGATCCGCGGCTACCTGGCGCGGCCGGCCCATATCGAGCGCCCGCCGACCGTGATCATGGCGCATGAGAATCTCGGCGTCACTTCACACCGCCAAGCAGTGACCGAACTGTTCGCCGCAGCCGATTACGCCTGCCTCACCGTCGACCTCTACAGCCGCATCGGCGGCCGTCCACCGCAGGACTACACCACCGCGGACGAACGGCGCGCCAAGGCGTTCCTGGCCGCCCGCGACGAGCAGGCCATCCCCGACCTGGCGGCGGGCCTCGACTACCTGGCTGGTCGCGGCGACGTGGACACAGCCAGAACGGCCGCCGTCGGCTTCTGCCTCGGCGGCGGTCTCGTCCTCGCCTGGGCGACCATGACAGACCGCCTGGCCTGCGCCGTTCCGCTCTATGGACTGCCTGAACTGCCGCCTTCCTACAGCCCCACCGGCACCACCCGATCCCGCATCGAGATCGCCGACCAGGTGCGTTGCCCGATCCAGGCCCACTTCGGCGGTGCGGACGAGGTCATCCCGCTCGACCAGGTCGCCAGGCTCGAAGAGGCGCTCAAGCTCAGCGGCGAGCACATCGAGGTGCACGTGTACGAGGGTGCGGGACACGCCTACCACGACGACACGCACCCCAACCACCATCCCGAGGCCGCGAAGAAGACCTGGGACGGCACCATGGCCTTCCTGAAGGCTTACCTGTGACACTGTGGACCGACCTGCTGGGCGCCGAGGTCCGGCGCATCACCGCGGACGGTGTTCCCACCAGGGTCATCTCGCTGGGCTCGGGAGACCCTGTCGTACTGCTCCACGGGCGCGGCGGGCACACCGAGACCTTCGCGCGCACGCTGCCGGTGCTCGCCGGCGCCGGCTATGAGGCCGTCGCCGTCGACCTGCTCGGGCACGGCCTCACCGAACGTGTCCCCGGCGACTACGGGGTGGAGCGGCTGACCGCTCACGCCACCGCCGTGCTCGACGCTCTCGGACTCGGCCAGGTCGCCCTGGTCGGCCAGTCCCTGGGCGGATGGGTGGCGACCCTGCTCGCCCTGCGCTCACCCGCACGGGTTCGCCGCCTGGCGCTGATCGAACCCGCCGGATTGCAGTCCGAAGAAGAGCGGCTCGCCGACGACCGGGTACGCGCAGCCTACGAACGCGGCGGCCAGGCCTACGACGCTCCCACCCACGAGGCCGTACGCGCGCGCCTGGCCGGCCTGCTCAGCGACCCCGAGCAGGTGGATCCCGAACTGGTCGCCGTGCGCACCCGGCTGTACGGGCCCGCCGAGGCACGTCAGGTTCACCGCCTGGTGCGCGCCGCCGACAACCGTGACCTGCTGCTGACCCCCGAAGTCCTGGCCGGGCTCACCGTGCCCACCCTGCTGATCCGTGGTGCCGACGGCCACACCCCGCTCACAGTCGTCCAGGCCGCCGCGACCGCCATCCCCGACGCACGCCTCATCACGATTGCCGACGCCAGGCAATGGCCCCAATACGAGCAACCCATCCACGTCGGGGACGCTCTCATCCGCTTTTTCACCCGCAAGGAGACCAGTCTATGAACACCTTCTGGACCGAGACACTCGGCGCCGAGATCCGTTTTCGCGATGCCGGCGGCTGGCGCACCCGCTCGATCGAGGCCGGTGAGGGCGAGCCCGTCGTCATGATGGGCGGCCTGACCGGCCATGCCGAAGCGTTCGTACGCAACGTCCTGCCACTCGCCGCCCGGGGCCTGCGCGTGTACGCCATCGACGCCATCGGGCATGGTCTCAGCGCCCGCCCGACGGACGTCACCTACCACGCCCCCCTGTTCACCGAGCACCTGCTCCGCTTCCTCGACGCGATCGGCGCCGACCGGGCGCACCTCGTCGGTCAATCCCTCGGCGGCTGGACCGCTCTGCAGACCGCGTTGAAGCATCCCGACCGGGTGGGCCAAATCGTGTCCGTCACCGGTGCGGGCCTGCTGTTGAACGGGGAGGGCGACAAGGACGAGAGCGAACGCGTCCACGCGCAGGTCAAGGCCGTCACTGCCAAGGCCGCTGCGGCTCCTACCAGGGAGAGTGTCCGCGCGCGCCTGGAATGGCTCATGCACGACCCGGCCACCGTCACCGACGAGCTCGTCGAGTGCCGCTACCGCTACTACACCCTGCCGGGGGCCGAGAAGGCCCAGGCCAAGCTCGTGTCCGAACAGCCTGGCGAGGAGAACAGGAAACACATGCTCACCGAGTCCGACCTGTCCCAGATCACGCACCCGACGCTGGTCCTGTGGACGGACCACAACCCGACCACTCCCGCCGAGGTCGGACGGCGGGCCAGCGAGATCCTGCCCAACGGCAGCTATGACCTCATCACCGACGCCGGTCACTGGCCCATGTTCGAGCAGCCCGAGCAGTTCAACCGGATCGTCGGCGACTTCCTGGCCGAGCAGGACGCGTGAACCCCACCGAGGAAGTCGCCACCGGCTGCCGAGTCCTCGCCGCACACGGACACTCCGACCTCGTCTGGGGTCACCTGTCGCTGCGTGACCCCGAGGGGCGGGGCCTGTGGCTGAAGGAGGCCGGCTACGGATATCAGGAGATCACCCCTGACCGGGTCGTCCACATCGATCGGGGCGGACGCCTGCTGAGCGGCCAGGGCCGGGTGCATCTGGAATACCCCATCCACGCCGAGATCATGGCCGCGCGCCCCGACGTCGGCGCGATCGTGCACAGCCACGCGGAGTCGGTCGTCACCTTCGCCGCGACAGGTCTCGCGTTGCTGCCCCTAGGACACGAGGGAACCTTGTTCTGGCCGCCGGACGTCGCCAGATTCACCGCCACCGGCGACCTCATCCACACCGCGGAGCTGGGCAAGCAGCTGGCCGAAGCGCTCGGCGGCCGCAATGCGATCCTCCTGCAGCAGCACGGCTTCGTGACCGTGGGCCCCGACGTGCCGACCGCGGTCATGATGGCCGTCTTCCTGGAGAAGGCGTGCCGGATGCAGCTGGCGGCGGCGGCCACCGGCGCCGCCTACACCTGGTCCGGCGAGGCAGAGGCGCTGGCCAAACGCGAGCGCTGTTATGGGCCTCGCCAACTTGCCGACGCCTGGGCCCATCTGGTCCGGATCTCGGCCTGACCACTCTCTGTCTTTCTCTGCAAGAAACAGATATATGGGTCCTTTTGCTGTGAAGCAGGGCGGTGAGATCATCACCGCCGAAGAACCACCAGCCCCGGCACCGAGTTGTCGAAGATCGTCTACGGGTGGGACAAGGACGATCTCCTCACCACCAAGACCACCACCGGCACCGCCGGGGCAGGGGTCAACGTCCGAAATCACGGTGGCCCCTCACCGGCCCAGCGTCGTGTCGTAATGTGCGGCAAATTCCTCGATATCGCTGGGAACCAGGCACGCGATGCCACCGACTACCTGAGGGTGGGCGATCGATCGCCCTCTTGTCGATGGTTATCACTTGCCCGGAGTGTTCGTGTCAAGATCGCGCCTCTTCACCATCCTCGTCGCCTCGATCATGCTGGTCGGTGCGTGTGCTTCCGCCCCCTCCGAGGTCGACGAGAAAGCCCCCACCCCTGTGCTGCGCATCGGCCTGAGCGAAGAGTCCGGCGCCCTGGACCCCCACGCCTTCACCGGTAACTTCCTGCTCCTCGACGCGATCTACGAGCCGCTTGTCGCCTACACCGAGGGCGGCAAGCCGGCACCGGGGCTCGCGGAGTCGTGGACCGTCGCCGAGGACGGTCGGCAGGTCACCTTCGACCTGCGTGACGGCGTCCGCTTCACCGACGGGACCCCGCTCGACTCCGCCGCCGTCAAGTGGAACTTCGACCGGTGGGTGGGCAACAAGAAGTTCACCTTCTTCCGGGCCTCTCAGGTCATCTCCGCCGTTGACACCCCCGACTCCGACACCGTCCGGCTGACGCTGTCGGAACCGTACGAGCCGCTGCTGCAGGAGATGTCGATCGTGCGGCCGGTGCGGCTGCTCAGCCCGAAGTCCGCCACCGGCGGCGAGTTCACCACCCCCGTCGGCACCGGGCCGTGGAAGCTGGTGTCGAACTCCGCCACCGGCGCGACACTGGCACGCAACGACGACCACTGGGGGACCAAGCCACAGCTGGAGCGGCTGGAGTTCAAGGTCATCCCCGATTCCCAGGCGCGCGTCGACGCGCTCGCCAACGGCGAGATCGACCTCATCGGCGGCTCCTACCTGGCCCCGATCACACCGCTGGAGGCCAAATCGCTGAGCGAGCACGGCGACGTCACCCTGCTCACCGGCGCGTCGGACGTCTCGATCATGCTCGGGTTCAACCCCGACGGCCCGGCCGGCGACCGGGCCGTCCGCGAGGCGGTGCGTCAGGCCATCGACACCACCTCCCTGGTCGGCGCGCTGTTCCAGGGCTATGGCGAGCCGGCACGGCGGGTGTTCCCGCCGGACGTGCCCGACTCGGGCACCGACCTGCCGCCGTACTTCGACCAGGCCGGCGCCCGCGCCACGCTGGACGCCGCCGGATACGCGCTCGAGAGCGACAGCCGGGTCAAGAACGGCAAGAAGCTCTCCCTCAAACTGCTCGTCCCGGCCAAACCGGCCGCGGGCCAACTCGACCCCCGCACGATGGCCGAGGCGATCGCCGGCTCCCTCAAGACGGTCGGGATCACCGTCGAGATCTCCCCGGTCGACGCCGCCGCGTACTACGACGAGCGGGCGGAGGGCACCTACGACCTGACCTTCTTCGAAGGGCTCGGCGCGCCCTACGACCCCTCCAGTTCGATCGTGTCCCTGTTCACCTCCGGAGCGCGCGCCCCCCTCTGGGCGACCCCGGCCACCGAAAAGGCGGTCGACAAGGCGCTGTTCGCCCACGACCCCGCCGCCCGCAGCGCGGCCTACCAGGAGCTCTACGACGCGGTCGTCGCCGACGCCGGTTTCGTGCCGCTGGCCTACCGCCCACGGATGTGGGCCGCCCGCGCCGCGGTGAAAGGCTTCACGATGCCCCCCACAGACGTCGATCTGGAACTCACCGGAGTCACCGTCGAATGAGGTCACGCGGACGGCTCGTCACCGCGGGCGGTTACCTCCTGCGGTGGGCCGTCGACGTCTTCGGCGTGCTGCTCGCGATGTCGCTCGGCGTCTTCGCGCTGGTCCTGCTCGCCCGTGGTGACGCCGCGGCGATGCTCGCGGCGACCCGGGCCGGTCGGCCGGCCACGCCCGAGCAGATCGAGGCCGTCCGCGTCGAGCTCGGCCTCGACGATCCCGCGGCGGTGCGCTACCTGAGGTGGCTCGCCGACGTGTGCACCGGCGACTTCGGATTGTCGTTGCGGACGAACACGCCGGTCGGTCCCGAGGTCGCCGACCGGCTGGGCGTCACGCTGGGGCTGGTAGCCGGCTCCACCGTGGTCGCCCTCGTGATCGGGGTGAGCGTCGGCGTCGCAGGGGCGGTGCTCCGGCGTGGCCTGTTGCGCGGAACCCTGCGAATCGCGGCGCTGCTCATCACCTCGGTGCCGGCGTTCTGGCTGAGCTACCTGCTGGTGTTGGCCCTGGCCCTGCGTCTGCGCGTGGTTCCGACGTCGGGGATGGCGGGTTTCTCGACGTGGGTGATGCCGATGGCGGTGCTCGGGCTGCCGGTCGCCGGTGTGCTCAGCCGGGTGGTGGCCGTCACGCTGCGCGAGGCCCTGGACCGGCCGTACGTGCGCGCGGCGCAGGCCAGGGGGAGCGGACCGCTGTCGATCGTGCTGCGCGACGGCCTGCCCAACGCCGCCGGGCCGATCCTGTCGGTCGCCGGATTCGGCATCGGGAGTCTGCTGGTGGGTGCCGTCGTGGTGGAGCAGATCTTCGGCTGGCCAGGTATCGGGGCCTACTTCGTGCACGCGGCCGGGGCCAGGGACGTTCCGGCGCTGCAGGCCGGCACGCTCGTCATGGGAGGTGGCTTCATCCTGGCCAACCGCTGCGCCGATGTCCTGCAGGGGCTCATCGACCCCCGCTCCCGGCGAGACCGGATCCCCTCGGGAAAGAGCCCTTCCGGGCGGGGCAGGCCGCTCCGGGAGCGGGTCGGCGGGTTCACCGCCCGGTCGCGACGGGGGACGACGTGACCGGCCGGCGGGGCGGCAGGGCGTGGACGCGTACGGCACTGGTCGCGACGCCCTTGATCCTCTTCGCGGTCGTCGGGGTGCTGGCACCGGTCATCGCCCCGGCCGATCCCACCGTGGGCGACCTGACGGCGGGGCTGCTGCCGCCGTCGCCGGAGCACCCGCTCGGCACCGACCAGATCGGCCGTGACCAGCTCAGCCGGATGCTCTACGGTGCGCGGATCTCCCTCACGGTCACCGCGACCGTGCTGGCGATCGCGCTGACGGCCGGCACCGTGATCGGCGCCCTCGCCGGTTACCTGGGCGGATGGGTCGACCGGTTCGTCTCCCGGGTGATCGACGTCGTCGTCTCGCTGCCAGGGATGCTGGTGGCGCTCGCGGTGATCGGCGTACGAGGACCCGGGGTGGAGAACCTCGTCCTCGCGCTCTCGCTGTGGTCGTGGGCACCGTACGCCCGGATCGCGCGTGCCCGCGTCGCCGGCATGCGAAGCAGCCCTCATCTGGACGCCCTGCGCCTGCTGGGCGCGGGGCGCGGGCGCATCATCGGTAAGCACCTGCTGCCCCCGGCGCTCGCACCCTGCCTGGTCTACGCCAGCACGGACATCGGCATGATCGTCCTCAGTGTCGCCACCCTGAGCTTCCTCGGCCTGGGGGTCGCCCCGCCGCACGCCGAGTGGGGCCAGATGCTCATCGAAGGGCGGCCGTTCCTGGACTCGGCGTGGTGGCTGGCGTACCCGCCCGGCATCGCCATCACGGCCGTGGTGTTCGCCGCCAACCTGCTCGGTGAGCGACTGGCGGCCGGTGAGGAACGGCCGTCGATCCTGCGCCTGGTCCGTCCACGATGGAGTCGCCCGGCGCGGGCCCCACGGCCCGCCCACGCGGCCGCGACCACGAAGGAACCCGTGGCGTCCACCCCGCCGGAGGTGGCGCGGGATTCCTCCGAGCACGACGCGGTACTGCGCGTGCGGGACCTGTCCGTCTCCTACCCGGACGGCGGCGGGCGCCGTCGCGTCGTCGCCGGGATGTCCTACGAGGTGCGGCGCGGGCGGATCCTCGCTCTCGTCGGCGAGAGCGGAAGCGGCAAGACCACGGCCGCGCTCGCCCCCTTCGGCCTGCTGGACCCGAACGCGGCGGTCACCGGATCGGCGGTGCTGGGCACCGGTGCCGGCGCCCGTCAGCTGGTGGACCTCTCCCCGGGCGAGCGGCGCCGGATCAACGGGCATCGGGTGGGCGTCGTCTTCCAGGACAGCGCCTCCGTACTCAACCCGTTGCGGACGATCGGCGCGCACGTCGACGAGGCGGTCCGCAACACCGGCCGGGGCGGCCGCCGCGCCGTGACCCGCCGGGTCACCGAGGAACTGTTGCGCCTGGCCGGTCTGCCGGACCCGGCGAAGGTCGCCCGCGAGTTTCCCCACCAGCTGTCCGGCGGGATGCGCCAGCGGGCGCAGATCGCCATCGCCCTCGCGGGCGAGCCGGAGTTGCTCGTCGCCGACGAACCCACCTCGGCCCTCGACGTGACCGTGCAGGCGCAGTTGCTCGCGCTGCTGGCGCGTCTGCGTGACGAGCTGGGCATGGCCATGGTCGTCGTCAGCCACGACCTGGCGGTCGTGTCGCGCCTGGCCGACAGCGTGGCCGTCGTGTACGGCGGCCGGATCGTGGAGTCGGGCCCGCTCGCCACGGTGATCACCGATCCCGACCACCCCTACACGCGTGGCCTGCTGGACGCCGTACCACGGCCCGGGGCCGCACCGGGCACCCGGTTTCGCACCATGCCAGGCCGGGCGGGTATCGGCCCGGACGAGACCGAGGGATGTGGGTTCGCGTCCCGCTGCCCGCTCGTGGCGGTGGCCTGCGTGTCCGAACCACCGGCCCTGGAGGCCCCGGTCCTGGACGCGCCGCCTCGCGTCGACGCACACCGGTCGGCCTGCCTGCGCCACCCCAGCCGCCCCGCGGAGGCGGGGGAGAGGAGCACCGGCCCGTGTTAGAGATCGTCGGGGTGAGCGCGGGCTACGGTGGCCGGGACGTCACGGCGGTGATCGAGGACGTCACGCTGCGCGTGGCGGCGGGTGAGATCGTCGGACTGGTCGGCGAGTCGGGCTGCGGCAAGACGACGCTGGCGCGGGTCGTGACCGGGCTGCACCGGCCCAGCGCGGGAGTGGTACGCGTCGCCGGGGCGGACGTGCACGCGCTCCGTGGCCGGGCCCTGCGGGCACATCGACGACAGGTCCAGATGGTCTTCCAGGACCCCTACCTCACGCTCAGCCCGCGGCAGACGGTACGCCAGGCCCTCGCCGAGCCGCTGCACATCCACCGGATCGGCGACACCCGGTCCCGGTCCACGCGGGTGGGCGAGCTGATGGACCTCGTCGGGCTCGACCCTCAGGTCGGCGATCGCCGACCCGGGCAGCTGTCGGGAGGGCAGCAGCAGCGCGTGGCGATCGCCCGGGCACTGGCTCTGGAGCCGCGCCTGCTGATCTGCGACGAGCCGGTCACCGCGCTCGACGTGTCGGTCCAGGCGACGGTGCTCAACCTGTTGTGCGATCTGCGCGACCGGCTCGAGTTCGGCTGCCTGTTCATCACCCACGACCTCGCCGTCATCTCCCAGCTCGCGGACCGCGTCGCCGTCATGCGGCATGGCCGGATCGTCGAGCAGGGGCCGACCGGGGACGTCACCACCCGCCCGCGCCACCCCTACACTCGCACCCTGCTCGCGGCCACTCCCACCATGGACATCGAGACCAAGGCGCGATCGGTATGACACCCACCGACCGGGAGGCGTCGGGCTCTCCCGCGCGATCCGGCGTCCGCTCGTTCACCGGCACGCAGCTCGCCCTGTTCGGGAGCGGGTTCCTCGTCAATCTCATCAGCTTCTCCGTGTACCCCTACCTGGCGGTCCTGCTCCGCGACCGGATGGCCCTTGGCATGGATCAGGTGGGCCTCATCCTCGGGGTGGCGACATTCGTGCAGTTCGCCGGAGGGGTGCCCGGCGCGGCCCTCGCCGAACGGATCGGACTCCAAAGGAGCCTGGTGATCGCGATGGTCCTGCAGACCGTCGCGTCGCTGGGGTTCCTCGCCGGCGGCACCTGGCCGGCGGTGACGGTCGCCGCGCTGTTCCTGCGATCGGCGGCCACCGGGCTCTACTCACCCAGCGTCCGGGGTTACACCGTGCACGGTGCGAGTCCCGGCGACCGGCCGCGGCTGATGTCCGCGAGCTACGCCACGGGCAACGTCGGCATCGCGGTCGGGCCGGTGGTGGGGGCGCTGTTCATTCACGACCCAGGCGGGATGTTCGTCGTCGCCACGGTGCTGCACGCGGCGATGGCGATCGGGCACGCGCTCCTGCCGCGAGAGCGGCGGGAAGAGGGCGAGGTGATCGAGCCACTGCGCCGGGCACTGGCCGGCCTCGCGATCCTGCCGTTCGTCGTGACCGCCATGACCCTCTATCTGTACATGCACTTCTACCAGTTCCTGTCGTCCTACGCCGAGGGCAGGCTGCCCACCGTGTTCTACGGCGCGGCGATGATGGGCTACTCGCTGGTGCTGGCCGTACTGCAACCGCTCCTCACGCGACGGGTCGAGCGGATGCGCTACACCCACGCGATGGCGGTCGGTTTCTGCTGCCTCGCCGTCGGCATGATCGCGTTCACCGGCGGGAACGTGATAACGGTCGCCGCCGGGATCCTCGTCATCGGCGTGGGCAACTCGGTGCTTTTCCTCAAGAACGTCCTTGAGATGCTCAGCCGTACGAAGCGGTCACCGGCGGTCGTCTTCGGTCACCAGCGGCTGGCCGAAGGGGTCGGCGCGTCCTTGAGTGGCCTCGTCGGCGGGAGCCTCTACCAGCTGTTCGAGAGCGCGGGGTATCTTCCCGGATTCTGGTCGGCCATCGCCGCCCAGTGCCTGCTCCTGCCGGTGATCGTGCTAGCCGCGTGCCGTCGGCTCGGGCGCCCCGTGTCCGAGCCTTCATGACGAACCCGGCGGACGTGGGCCGGCACCTGACGGCCGATCGCGGAGTGGCCTCACTTCAACTCGTCGGCGCTCTCCTGTTCACGCTCCCGCGGACCGTCGCCTGAGTACGACCGGCGCAGCCCGTCCAGCAGGAGGGTGATGACACCGTCGGCCTCGGCCCGCCAATCGGGGCGGTCATGGGCCGCGCCGATGCCGTGCAGCGCCATCATGACGGCGCCGGCATCCACGTCGTCGCGGACGGCGCCGGTCTTCACGGCGGCGGTCACCAGGTCGGTGACGGCCTGCTCCAGCGCCCTGCTGCCCTCGGCGAGTACGCCCGAACGGGTGGCCATGAGCGTGGCCAGCGTCCGGGCGAGGCCCTGGTGGGTGTCCAGGTAGCCGACCACGTCACGTAGGAAGGTCGCCAATGCCTCCGCCGCGGGCAGCGTGGCCTGCAGCCGGCGGGCGCGGTCGCACAGTGCGGCGACCTCTCCGTGGTAGACCGC
>NZ_JBEZEZ010000028.1:0-113425 GCF_040649155.1 Streptosporangium sp. NPDC049046
TGTCGCCTTTGGCGTGCGCCCCGGTTGTGGCGGGGGTCGCGCGCCTTGGCGCCCCCACCCCGGCACTCATGTCGATATCGGGAGTCAACCGATGACCACAATGACCGTGAAAGGTCCACGAAGGCGGAAGCCGGGAGCCTTGCGGCAAGGAGTGCGGCGCAACCTGACCGCATACGGGTTCCTGTGCGCGGCGCTGATCTGTTTCGCCTTCTTCTCCTGGTACCCCATGGTGAGGGAGGTCCTGCTCAGCTTCCAGCAGACGAACTTCGTCGACGAGCCCACCTGGGTCGGCCTGGAGAACTTCCGTACCGTGACGGAGGACTCGGCGTTCGCCCAGGCGTGGCTCAACACCCTCGCCTTCACCGGCCTGGCGCTCGTGTTCGGCTACCTCGTCCCGTTCGTGGCGGCGATCGTGTTGAACGAGCTGCGTCACGCGCGGGCCTACCTGAGGTTCGTCGTCTACCTGCCGGTGATGCTGCCGCCCGCCGTCGGGGTGCTGTTGTTCAAGTGGTTCTACGACCCGGGAGCGGGCCTGTTCAACCAGATCCTGGACCTGGCACACCTGCCGGCCCTGAGCTGGCTCGACTCCACCGACACCGCGCTCGTCTCCCTCGTCGTCGTCTCCACCTGGATGAACCTGGGAACCGGCACGCTGATCTACCTCGCCGCGCTGCAGAGCATCCCCGGCGAGCTGTACGAGGCCGCGGAGCTGGACGGCGCGGGGCTCATCCGGCGGGTCTGGCATGTGACGATCCCGCAGACCAGGCTCATCCTGCTGGTGATGCTGCTGCTGCAGATCGTGGCGACCATGCAGGTCTTCATCGAGCCGTACCTGCTCACCGGCGGCGGCCCGGAGAACGCGACGCTCACCGTCGCCTACCTCATGTACCAGTACGCCTTCAACTTCGGTGACTTCGGCGCCGGAGGCGCGCTCGGGCTGATGCTCATGGTCGTGCTGATGGTGTTCTCCGCCTTCTACCTGCGCCTGTCGCGGGACAACCAGAGCTAAGGAGGCAAGCGCCGATGTCGAACCTCACCGTGCAACCTGCTCGCCCGGCTCCCGTCCGGTCGCAGGAACCCGGCGGGGGAAAGAGGGGCGGGCGGCCGCGCAGGCCCAGGGAGGCGGCGCGGGAGGTGCGCAGCCTGGTCTCCCCGCACACCCTCACCACCCCGCACGGGCGGCTGATCTACCGCGTCGTGCTGACCGCGGTGGTGCTCCTGTTCACCGCCGTGTTCGTCTTCCCGCTCTACTGGATGGTCACCGGCGCGCTCAAGACCCCGGAGGAACTCGCCCAGATCCCGCCGAGCTTCTTCCCGACCTCCTTCGACCTCGGGGTGTACGCCGAGGCGTGGGACCAGCTGGACCTGGGGCTGTTCCTCACCAACACCGTCGTCTACGCCGGCGGCGCCTGGCTGTTCACGCTCGCCGTCGACGTCTCGGCCGCCTACGCGCTGTCGAAGCTGCGGCCGGTGCTGGGCAACGTGGTCCTGGGCATGATGCTCGCCACGCTCATGATCCCGCCGATGGTCATCCTGCTGCCCGCCTACCTGACGGTGAAGGACATGCCGATCTTCGGCTGGGACCTGCTGAACACCCCCTGGGTGATCTGGCTTCCCGCCGCGGCCAACGGGTTCTTCGTCTTCCTGCTCAAGCGTTTCTTCGACTCGATCCCCAGGGAACTACTGGAGGCCGCGCAGATCGACGGCGCCTCTCCGGTGCGCATCCTGTGGTCGATCGTGCTCCCCGTCTCCCGGCCGATCCTCGGCGTGGTGTCCATCCTCTCGGTGGTGAACGTCTGGAAGGATTTCGTCTGGCCCCTGCTGGTGCTGCCGGACGGGGAGAAGATGACGATCAGCGTGGGCATCGCCTCCCTTTCGGCGCAGATGCCGCAGAACGTGCTGATCGCCTCGCTGGTGATCGCGAGCATCCCGACGATGATCGTCTTTTTTGTCTTCCAGCGCAGCATCATGGCCGGTCTCACCGCCGGCAGCCTCAAGGGCTGACCTCGTCACCCACCTACGCTTACTAAGGAGTTGTTCCAGCATGTCCGAAACGTGGTGGCGGGGAGCCGCGATCTACCAGGTCTACCTCCGGAGCTTCGCCGACGGCAACGGCGACGGCGTCGGCGACCTCGCGGGACTGCGCGCGCGCCTGCCGTACCTCGCCGACCTGGGCGTCGGCGCGATCTGGCTCAACCCCTGGTACCCGTCGCCGATGGCCGACGGTGGGTACGACGTGGCCGACTACCGTGACATCGAGCCGTTGTTCGGCACACTCGCCGAGGCGGAGCAGTTCATCGCCGAAGCGCATGCCCTGGGGATCAAGACGATCACCGACATCGTGCCCAACCACGGATCCGACCGGCAGCGGTGGTTCCTGCGGGCGCTGGAGGCCGGACCGGGCTCACCCGAGCGCGAACGCTTCCACTTCCGCCGGGGACGGGGCGAGAGCGGCGAGTCGCCGCCCAACGACTGGCAGTCGATCTTCGGTGGGCCGGCGTGGACCCGGATCGCCGACGGCGAGTGGTACCTGCACCTGTTCGCGCCGGAACAGCCCGACTTCAACTGGGACAACCCGGAGGTCGTCGAGGAGTTCCACGACGTGCTGCGGTTCTGGTTCGACCGGGGCGTGGACGGCATCAGGATCGACTCGGCCGCCCTGCTGGTCAAGGACATGGACAGCCTGGGCGGCGAGGAGGCCTACACCGACCTCGACGGGGTCCACGAGATCTACCGCGGCTGGCGCCGGGTGGCCGAGGAGTACGACGACCGGATCCTGATCGGCGAGGTGTGGCTGCCCGACCAGGAGCGGTTCGCCCGGTATCTGCGCCCGGACGAGATGCACACCGCGTTCAACTTCGACTTCCTGGCGTGCGCCTGGGACGCGGCCGCGCTGCGCGGGTCGATCGACCTCACCCTGGCCACGCACGTCCCGCTGGGAGCGCCCCCCACCTGGGTGCTGTCCAACCACGACGTGACCCGTCCGGTGACCAGGTACGGCAGGGCCGACACCTCCTTCAGCCACGCCGACCGCAAGCACGGCATGCCCGCCGACCCGGTGCTGGGTGAGCGCAGGGCCCGGGCGGCGGCGTTGCTGGCGATGGCGCTCCCCGGCGGGCTCTACGTCTACCAGGGTGAGGAGCTGGGACTGCCGGAGGTCGAGGACATCCCCGGCGAACTGCGCCAGGACCCGATCTGGGTGCGTTCTGGCCGCACCGACCCGGGCCGCGACGGCTGCCGGGTGCCGCTGCCGTGGTCGGGGGACGAGCCGCCGTTCGGGTTCGGCGCCGGGCAGGCGTGGCTGCCGCAGCCGCTGGAGTGGAAGGCGTTGACGGCCGAGGCCCAGGCCGCCAACCCCACGTCCATGTTCACCCTCTACCGCGCCGGGCTGCACCTGCGCCGCGAGTTGCTCGGCGACGGCACGCTGACCTGGCTGGAGGCGCGGGACGGGGTGCTGGCCTTCCGCCGGGAGTCGGGATTGGTCTGCGTGGTCAACCTCGGCGCGGAGCCGGTGACCCTGCCCGCCCACGAGTCGGTCCTGCTCGCCAGCGGCCCGCTGGAGGAGAACCTTCTTCCTTCCGACACCGCCGTCTGGCTCCGTACGGCCTGACCCTCCGCTCCGGCCGCCGCCGGGATCCTCCTCTTCCGCTCAGAGGGGGATCTCGGCGAGGTCGAACGCCTTGGTGCCGCGTTCACCGTCCCAGATCATCAGATTGCCGTACGTGCGCGCCGTGGACACCGGCACCTCGGTGAGTTCCTCCACCTCCTGGAGAAGGCGCCGGAAGCGGAAGACGGCGCTGGGACCGAGCCTGTTCACGACGCCGGTCATCAGCCTTGTGAGGTTGAACCTGAACAGCGCCGAACAGGGCAGCACCCGATGGTTGTCGCGCAGCCGGGAGAAGACCTCCCGGTGCGCCGGATAGCGCTCCGAGTAGGTGTCGCACACCTGCTGGGAGAAATAACCGCGGTAGTGAACCCCCCGGCGGTCGAAGCCGAGCCTCTCATCGGAGACGGTGAACTCCCCGGTGCCGTAGGTGCTCGCCAGGAGCAGGTCGGCGCGGGGTTCGAGAAAGACGCTCTCGTAGTAGGCGGCCTTCTCCTCCAGGCGACGCAGCAGCGCCCCGCCGGGGCCGAAGGTGCCCCGGTCCCCGCGCATGTCGAAGATCCACGGGGGAGGGGCGAGCACGTCAGCCTTGGTGAGGACGAAGGTGAGCTTGCTCATGATGAGCCGTCGTGTCTCGATCGCGACGGTGTCGAGCAGCCTGCGCAGGCACTGCTCGTCATAGGCGGTGGAAGGGCTGTCGGCGTGGCAGGCCCAGATGGCGACGTCGCAGTGGATCAGTCTCTCCAGATACATGGCCAGGTGGGTCTCGTCGGCGGCGTCGGACTCCCCGATGCCTGGCATGTCCCAGAAGGTCAGCATGTGACGTGAGGTGCCGGCCACCGAGACGGGTTCCGGTCTCCGGGTGACCGGCCGGACGTGGCCGACGGCGAGATCGGTACCGAAAAGGCTGTTCAGGAGAGACGTCTTACCTACTCCTGTTTGTCCCATTATTGCCACACTTAGTGGTTTATCTGATCCTGCACTTCTCTCGCGCCGAATATTCTCTCTGGCCTTTTTCAGCTGGCCGTCGTCCAGCGGGCCGACGGAAAAGTCCTCGATCTTGGCCATGAGGGCGTCTCCTGTGACATCGTTGTCGAGCGCTTCGAGCCGGTTTCCGCGCTCATCTCCACGATGCGGCGAACAACCTTGCGATGACCTTGCAGCCGGAGCCGTCGCCGGAAAAACACGAATCGATCCTTTTGGGCGGTGGATGTGGCGAGCTTCGAGATCAGGCTGTTCGGCACCGTGGACATCGTGATCGACGGAGTGCCGCAGGAGATCAACCCGCAGCTGGCGAAGACGCTGGCCATGCTGGTCTCCGCCCGCGGCCCGATCTCCCCGGCCGCCCTGGCCTCCGGGCTGTCCGAACCGGCCGCGGACCGGCACGTGGAGGTGGCACCGCCCGTCTCGCGGCTGCGCGCACTGCTGCGCGGCAGTGGGCTGGACATCCCCGGGGCCAGGCGCTCACACGTCTACGAGCTGGTCGAGGACGCGCCAGGACGCCTCGCCGCCACCGTCGACACCCGGCGCTTCGAGGCCTACCTGCGCGACGGACGGACACTGCTGGAACAGGGCGACCTCGCCGCGTCCCTGCGGACGCTGAGAGAGGCGCTCGGGCAGTGGTCCGGCGACCCGTTCGCGTCGCTGGCGGGCGCGTGGATCCCGCCCAGGGTCTGCGAGAGCTACCACGCCGGGCTGAGGGAGCGGCGCCGTGAGCTGATCAGGCTCATCGCCCGCGTCGCCATCCGGCTCGACCTGCTGGGCGACGCGGAATTCCTCACCGGCGAGGTCCTCGCCGACGGGCAGCAGGACAGCGGCCCGCTGTGGCTGCTGCGCTTCCTCATCGCGCTGCGCGACGAAGGAGCGGTCGTCGCGAGGGAGATGATCGAGCGGCGCCGCGCGATCTCCCCCGGGGACGACGCGGTGAGCCGGGCGCAGGACCTGCTGGCCCTGCGCGGTCACGGCCTCGGCCACCCGCCGTCACCCCCCGCCGCCCGCGCCTACGGTCACGGCGCCCCGCGGGTCCTGATCGGCCGCAGGGACGAGATCCTGCTGCTGTCCACCCTGGCCGGACGGCTCGGACGCGGCGAGCCGGTGGCCCTGGCCGTCTGCGGCGTACCCGGAGTCGGCAAGACCAGGCTCGTGGAGGAGCTGGCCGTGCTGCTGCCACCGAAGGTGCGCATGGTGACCGTCCCGTGCCAGGAACTCGGCGACCTCCAGCCGTGGCGGGTACTGGTCGGGACCCTGTGGGAGGATCTGCGGCGCGACCTGGCCGGCCCGGCCGTCCCGATCGGCCCCGAGGAGCGCGAGACGCTGGAGGGACTGATGTCGGCGGGCCTGTTCGTCTCGCTCGGCGGACCCGGCCACGAACGCGACCCGCGGCGGCTGGTCGACCTGCTGGTCGCCCTGCTGCGCCTGACCTGCGGCGCCGGCCTGCTCGTCGTCTTCGATGACGCCCACCTGCTCCGTTCCGACGCCGAGGACCTGCTGCACAAGGTGCGAGAGGCCCTCGGGAAGCTCGGGAGGCTCGGCGAGACTCCCGTCGGCTTCGTGCTCACCGACCGTTCGGAGCCGTCGCGCTGGCGAGGGCGGATGGACGTGCTGACGCTGTCACGGCTGGGGATCGAGGAGGTGGCGGAATGGCTGGGCGCGACCTGGGGCCGCGAACCGACCCGCGCGGAGACCGGCAGGGCGATGGACGGCACCAAAGGGCTGCCGCTGGAGCTGTGCCGGATCACCGAGGCCGGTGACCTGCCCCGCGACCTCCCCGGGCACGACACCGCCTCCAGCCCGATGTTCCGCTGGTTCGCCGCGGCGGCCGTCACCGCCCTGGGCAGGGAGATCGACCCCGATCTCGTCGCGGAGATGCTGGAGATCGACACCGATGAGGCGAACCGCAGGCGCGCGGTGGCCGTGACGGCCGGAACGCTCATCGACCACCAGGGGCTGCGCTTCGGCCACGACACGATCAGGGAGAGCCTGCTGCGGGAGCTGAGGCACCACCCGGCACTCGCGATGGAACTGCACCGGCGGGCGTTCGAGATCCTGGACGAGCGGGCGGCGCGGATGAGCGGCGACGGCTGGATCGACCCGGCGCTGCCGGTACGCGTCGCGGAACACGCCCGCTCCTCGGGAAGCGGGCTGCCGGAGGAACGCGTCGCCGCGGCCTGCCTCGGCGCCGCGCGGGCACAGCAACGCGGCTTCGCCACCGAGGGGGCGATCACCTGGGCACTGGCCGGGCTGGGAATGCGGTGCGACGCCGAGATCCGGGTCGGCCTGCTGATCACGCTGGGGGACGCGCGCACCGACGCCGGTGACCTGGAGGAGGCCGAGCGCCTGTACCTGCGGGCCCATCGCGACGGCGAGAAACTGCCGAGGCTCGCGGCGGTGGCGGCCATCAGGCTGGCGCGCCGCTGGTCGGCCCCCGGACAGGCCGACCGGCAACTGCTGCACGTGCTGGGCAGCAGCCTGGAGGCGCTGCGCGACGACATCGGTGAGGAGGCGGTCGCGCTACGGCTGCAACTGCAGGCGCACCTCGCCCACAAGCTGACCATGGCGGTCAGCGACAGCCTCGACCCCACATACGAGGGCCTGCGGCCCGGAGTGGAGCTGGCCCGCGCGACGTTGGGCGAGCTGGAGAGGTCGGGGGCCGGGCCGCTCATCCGCTGCGAGGTGCTCAACGAGTGCAGATGGGGCCTGTACGATTTCGCGCCGCCGAAAGAGCTGCTGGGCATCGCCGAACGGCTCAGGGAGGCGAGCATCGAGGCGGCGTCGGCGCACTTTCGCAGCGAGGCCATGGTCGCCCTCACGGTCGACCGGCTCCGGCTGGGCCGTCTGAGAGAGGCCGCCGCCACCGTGGCCGGTCACCGCAGGCACGTCGCGCGCAACCACCGGGTCTTCGGCACCTGGCTGCAGAACACCCTGGACACGCTGATGGACGTCTGGCAGGGGGAGTTCGGCCGGGCCGAGGAGCGGGTCCTGGCCGAGTGGCGTCGACTGGACGAGGAGAGCGAGGGCGAGACGGTCTTCGCCGACACGCTGCGGCAGACCCTGCTCGCGCAGCACTACTGGCTGCTGCGCGAGCAGGGACGGCTGGGGGAGATCTTCGACTCCGGGCTCGCCAGGCAGGCGGTCGAGTACGAGTACTTCCCGATCTGGCGCGCGGCGCTCATCCTGGCGCTCTGCGAGCTCGGCGGGCACGAGGACGCGAGGGACCGGCTGAGGGCGTTCTTCCGCGAGACCTCCGATCTCGGCGCGCTGCCGCCCGAGGGGTGGTCGGTCCCGACGCTCGCCCTGCTGGCCGAGTCGTGCGCGCTTCTCATCGAGGCGGGGCACGGCGACCCCGAACTGTCGCGGTGCGCCGCTCTGGTGCGAGGGCGTCTGTCGGCCCACCGAGGGCAGATCGCGCTCGCCGGATGGCCGGCGATCCTGCTGGGGCCGGCCGAGCGCTATCTCGGGTTGCTCGCGCTGGCCGAGGGGGACGCGAAGGAGGCGTTGCGCTGTTTCGACGAGGCGCTGCTGCTCGCCGACGCCGCTTCCCCGCTGATCGCGCACCTTCACCTCGACCGCGCCAGGGCTCTGCTGGTGCGAGACGGCGCGGATTCTTCTCGGGAGGCCCGCGGGGACGCAGCGGAAGGCTTCGTAGCGGACTCGTCAGGGGCCCTGGCAGCGGCTTCGGTGGGGGAGGAGGCGAGGGATCCCGGCGGGGAGGCCGCCCATCTGCTGCGCCGTGCGCTGCGCCTGGCCGAACGCCTGGGCATGGCCGGGGTCGCCGCCCGGGCACTGTCACTTCTTTGACCGTCCGGCGGGGTGCGCTTTTTTGATCTACTTTGTAAAGGCCGGGGTCCTGAGCGCTCTCGCGGCCAGTGCGACGAAAAGAGCGAGCAGAGCGGGAATGGCGAGCGCGCGAGGCAGGCCGACCAGCTCGGCGGCACCGCCGATCAGCACGGGCCCGCTGAGAAATCCCACGTACCCCAGGCTCGCCACCCTGGCCAGCGCCTTTCCCGCGCGGGCCGGGTCACGTCTACCGGCCGCGGAGAAGACCTGCGGGACGATGCAGGACAGGCCGGCCCCGAAGCAGCCGAAACCGATCACCGCGGCGATCTGGTTTCCGGCGAGCAGGCCGAAGCCGAGCCCGGAGGCGGCCAACGCCCCGCACGCGCGCACCAGGTTCACCGGTCCCAGCAGGGCTGCCAGCCTGTCGCCGGCGAGACGGCCCGCGGTCATCATGATCGAGAAGGCGGCGTAGGCGACCGCGGCGAACCCGTCGGAACTGTTGAGGCTCTCGCGCAGATAGACCGAACTCCAGTCGGCCGCGGCCCCTTCGCCGATCATGCAGCAGAAGGCGAGGACGCCCAGCAGCAGCACCCCACCGCCTCCGTTTCCGCCGCCGGCCGCCGCCCCCGTCCCGGTGGGGGCGGTGTGCGCGGTCAGGGACAGCGCCCAGCGGGTGGCCCAGAGCGCGAGCGCGACGATCACGACGGCGGCCGCGGTGAACGTCTGCCCGGGGCTGAACGCGGCCTGGGCGAGCAGCCCTCCCGCGGCGGCGCCGAGGAAGCCGCCGATGCTGAACACGGCGTGGAAGGACGACATGATCGGACGGCCCGTGGCCTGCTCGACCTCGACGGCGTTGGCGTTCATCGCCACATCCAGCGTGCCGTGCACCGCGCCGAAGGCGAACAGCGCGAGGGCGAGGCCGACGAGGTTCGGCATGAAGGCGGGCAGGATCAGCACGAGGGCCTGCGCGAAGGCCATCGGCAGCATCACCTTGACGCTGCCGTGGCGGTCGACCAGGCGGCCGACCACCTGCATGCCGGCGATCGCCCCGGCGGCGATGCCGAGCAGCCCGAGGCTGAGCTCGCCCTCGCTCAGCCCCAGCCCCTGTTTGATCGACGGGATGCGCGCCGTCCAGGTGCCGATGGACATGCCCGAGAGCAGGAAGAGCAGATAGACCGCGACCCGGCCGCGTAGCAGCGCGGCCCGGTCGAAGGTGGTGACGTGCATGGGGGAGGGCTCCAGTCGGACGGTGCGGATCGGAGGAGGGCGGGTGGGCCGTTGCGTCTCCGGCGGGTTCGCCGAGCGAGGATTCCGGTTCCGGCCGGTCGCCGGGGTCGGGCGACGTGGGGCGGACGGCATGGTTCGGACGGTGCGGACCAGGTGATGCGGATCGAGGGGGACAGGGGCGGCGGCGCAGGTGATGCGGATCAGGCGTGTGATTCAGGTCGTGTGGGTCAGACCGTGCGGACGGCGACGCCTGCGGCGATCATGGCGTCGTGCTCGGCGGGGGGCAGCGCGGTGTCGGTGATGACCATGTCGAGGCGGTCCAGCGGGCAGACGGCGCCGAACGCGGTGCGGGTGAACTTGCCGGAGTCGGTTGCCGCGATCACGCGCCGGGCCGAGGCGATCGCCGCCTGCTTGACGGCGACGTCGGACAGGTCGTGGGCGGTGAGGCCGTGCTCGGCGGACAGGCCGCAGCAGCCGATGACCGCGGTGTCGAAGCGCAGGGACCGGATGGCGCTCTCCGTCAGCGGGCCGGTGAAGCTCAGCTCGCCCGGGCGGACCTCACCTCCGGGGAGCACCAGGCGGATCCGGGAGGCCGAGCTGAGCTCGGTGGCCGACTGCAGGCAGAGCGGCAGGACCGTGAGACGGCGGTCGCGGATCACGCGCGCGATCTCCAGGGAGGTGGTGCCGCTGTCGAGCAGCACGGCCTCCCCGTCGGCGAGCAGGGCCGCGACCTCGGCGGCGATCCGTCGCTTGGCCTCCACCGCCTCGCGCTCGCGCACCCCGAAGGGCGGCTCCTCGCCGCGCAGCAGCAGGCTCACCGCGCCACCCCTCACCCGCCTGACCACGCCTTGCTGGGCGAGCTCGTCGAGGTCGCGGCGGATGGTCATCTCAGAGACGGCGTGCTCGACAGCCAGCTCCGCGACCGAGACGACGTCGCTGGCGCGCAGTGCCGACATGATCGCGCGAATGCGATTGTTACTCTCCACGTGTTCATTTGAACATAGGCTGTGTGAGATTGGCAAACGTGCGGGACAATGGCCGCCATGCGCGCGAGTCGTCTGCTCTCACTGCTGCTACTCCTGCAGAGCCGCGGTCGGATGACGGCCACCGAGCTGGCCGAGGAGCTGGAGGTCTCCGTCCGCACGGTCTACCGGGACGTGGAGGCGCTGTCGGCGGCCGGGGTGCCGGTCTACGCCGACCGCGGCCCCGTCGGCGGATACCGCCTGCTGGACGGCTATCGCACCCGTCTCAACGGGCTGACCGCCGAGGAGGCCTCCTCCCTGTTCCTGGCCGGACTGCCGGGACCGGCCGCCGACCTGGGGTTGGCCGAGGTCGCGGCCAACGCCGAGCTGAAGATGCTCGCCGCGCTTCCTCCCGAGCCGCGCTCGCTCGCCTCCCGGATGCGCCGGCGCTTCCACCTGGACGTTCCCGGCTGGTACGGCGACGCCGACTCGGCCCCCTTCCTTGGGGAGGTGGCCGAAGCGGTGTGGGAGCAGCGGCCGCTGCGGATGACCTACCGCCGTTGGGGGCCTCGCGACGTCGAGCGCCTGGCCCACCCGTACGGCCTGGTCCTCAAGGGCGGGGCGTGGTACATGGTGGCGAGCGCCGGTGAGGGAGGACCACGCACCTACCGGGTGTCGCGGATCCTGAGCGCCGAGCTCGCCCAGGGGCACTTCGAGCGTCCCGCCGACTTCGACCTGCCCGCCTTCTGGCGCGACTACACCGCCGGCTTCCGCGAGCGGATGCACACCGGTGAGGCCGTGGTGCGGATGGCGCCGGGCAACGAGAGGATGCTGCGCCACACGGTGGGCGCGGAGGTCGCCGAGGCCGCGCTGGCCAAGGCGGACCCGCCCGACGAGCACGGCTGGGTCGTGCTGCGCCTGCCGATCCAGTCCGCCAAGCAAGCCCACTGGCAGCTGCTGAGCCTGGGCGCCGACATCGAGGTCCTGGAGCCACCCGAGCTGCGCGAGCGGATGGCCGCCACCGTAGCCGACCTCGCCGCGCTGTACGGCACGGATCCCGGCTGAGGGCGGCCCCGCCCGCTCCTCGCACCGGACTCGCGTCGACCGCGCACTCGCGGAGCCGGCCCGCCCTCGTCCTTCGGTCCGCTCGTGGACCTCGGGCCGTCCGGCCCGCTTTCGTCCTCGGCCGGTCCGGCTCCTCCGGCTTGCTCCTGCCCCCGCCCGGCTCGCCTGCTTCAGGGACCGTACCCCTGCGGTTAACCGATTGCGGAGAGCGGAAACAGCCGCGACGATGGCCGAATGCTCTTGCTCACCTCGCACGACCCTCGTTCTCCTGAGGCCCGATGACGCTCGCCTACGACGAGGCGGGAGCGGGCGAGGCCGTGGTGCTGCTGCACTCCAGCGCCGCCGACTCACGGATGTGGGACCCGCAGTGGGAGGCGCTGACCGCCCGCTTCCGAGTGATCCGGCCAGATCTGCGGGGTTACGGCCGCACACCGTACGCCTCCGAGACCCCCTACTCCGATCCCGGCGACGTGGCCGATCTCCTCGCCGTCCTCGCGGTGGAGAGGGCCGCGCTGGTCGGGGCCTCCTACGGCGGCCAGGTCGCGCTGGAGGTGGCCACCGCACATCCCGCCCTGGTCTCCCGGCTGGTGCTGCTCAACCCGGGGTGCGGGCTGCCACCCACCCCCGACCTCGTCGTGTTCGGCGAGGAGGAGGACCGGCTGCTGGAGGCGGGTGAGGTCGAGGCCGCGGTGGAGCTCAACGCCCGCACCTGGCTCGGCCCCGAGGCGGACGGGCGGGCCCGCACCGGGCAGATGGCCATGCAGCGCCACGCCTTCGAGGTCCAGCTCGCCGCCGACCCCGAGCCTTCGCAGCTGGAGGGGGAGATCGACCTGGACCGGGTGACCATGCCCACCCTGGTGGTCGGCGGCGCCCACGACCTGCCCTACTTCCAGATGACGGCCCGCCACCTGGCCGACAGACTGGCCTCGGTGACGACGGTGCACCTGGAGTGGGCCGGGCACCTGCCGAGTATGGAGCGCCCCGGGGAGATCACCTCCCTGATCCTCCGGCACCTCACCCGGCCCGCGGGCTGAGAGCGCCGGAGCCGACCATGCCCGGCGAGGCGGCCCGGGACCGCACGTAGGAGATCCACGCCGGAGGTGTTCGATGGGCAGGATGCGGATCGGAATCTTCCTGGTCGCGGCGGGTTTCCCCGGCAGGCCGCAGGGACAGGTGCTGCGCGACTGCGTGGAGGCGATCGCGGTGGCGGAGGAGGCGGGGTTCGACGACGCCTGGATCGCCGAGCACCACTTCATGTCGTACGGGGTGTGCCCGTCGGCGGCCACGCTGGCGGCGGTGGCGCTCGGCGGCACGCGGACGATCGGGGTGGGGACGGCCGTGAGCGTGCTGTCCACGCAGCACCCGGTGGCGCTGGCCGAGCAGGCGGCGATGTTGCACCACCTGTCGGACGGGCGTTTCGCGCTGGGGGTCGGCAGAGGCGGGCCATGGGTGGACCTTGAGGTCTTCGGCACCGGCCTGGCGAGATTCGAACGCGGCTTCGCCGAGTCGCTCGACCTGCTGTGCCGGGCACTGGGGGAGCGTACGGTGTCGGCCGCGGGGGAGTTCTTCCGTTTCCGTGAGGTCGCGATGGTACCGGCGGCGTCGCTGCGGCCCGTCGTGGCGTGCACCTCGCCGCAGACGGCGCTGCTCGCGGCCACGCGGGGACTGCCGATGCTGCTCGGCATGCACATGGACGACGCGGGCAAGGCCGCGATGCTCGCCGGCTACGAGGCGGCGCTCCCGCCCGCGCAGGGAGCCGTCGCGTCGCCCTCACCGGGCGCGGACGCGGTCCGGCACGTGGCCGCCGTCGTCGGATACGTCGCCGACTCGACGGCGGCGGCCGTACGCGAGCTGAGGAGCGCGATGCCCCGCTGGCTGGAGCCTGGCCTGAAGGGGTACGTGCCGGTGGACGGTCGCAGGCGGCCCGGGCGAGACGTGGGGGAGTACGTCGACTTCCTCACCGATGTCCATCCGGTGGGTGACGCCGGCCACTGTGTGGAGACGATCAGGCGCACCCGCGAGGTGACCGGGCTCGAGCACCTGATCCTCATGGTCGAGGGTGCGGGCGAGCACGCCCGCACCCTGGAGAACATCCGCCGGTTGGGCGCCGAAGTACTGCCGCGGCTCCACGGCTGAGGGCCCACGGGCCGCTTGGTCAATTTGATCTACATCGTAAAGATGGCCGGTTGGTCACACATCACGCATCCAGAAAGACAACCCCCCACCCAGGAGCGCGGCGGCCGCCCAGGCCGCCGGTACGCTCAGACCGGTCCATGGACCGAGGGGGAGCGTGGCGAGGTCGGTGGTGGCCTGCACGGCGAGCCCGGCGTTCATCGGGGAGATCTGCCAGAGAAGCCGCTGCCAGCCGGCGTCGGCGACCATGAGGATGAGGGCGGGGAAGAGGTAGAGCAGGCCGAGTACGACCCCGACGGCGGTGGCGGAGTCTCGGACGATGGTGGCGACCCCCAGGCCGAACAGGGCGATCAGCGTCAGATAGAGGACCGACCCGGCGGCGGCGCGCAGCATGGGAGCGCTGGTGAGGACGAGCGTTTCGGCGGGAAAGCCGTTGCCGAGCAGGATGCGCGGTACGGACAGCGCGGAGGCGAGCACGGCGACGCTCCCGGTGATCAGGGTCACGCCGGCGAGGGTGATCGCCTTGGCGGCCAGGACGCCGGTCCGGCGCGGCATGGCGGCCAGGGTGAGGCGGATCATGCCGGTGTCGTATTCGCCGGTGATCGCCAGGACGGCCAGGACGGCGACGACGGCCTGGCTCACCTGGACCCCGAAAAAGATGACCTTGGCGGGGTCGTGGCCGCAGGCAGCCGGGGAACACGACACGACGGCGGAGGCCGCGACGCCGACGGCGACGGTCAGCACCACGATCGCGAGCAGCAGTCGGCCGGTATCGGGCAGGGTGCGAAGTTTCGTCCACTCCGCATGCAGATGCCTGCTCATGCACTCCTCCCGCGTCGCCAGGCAGGGTGCAGATGAGGACGTCTCATGCGTCCCTCCGGCTGAGCCGGAGGACGGCCAGGCCGAAAGCGAGCGCTGTATAGCCGGCCAGCACGGTCAGACCGGCCCACGGCGGCAGCGGGTAGAACCCGGCGATGGGCGCGTAGTGGCCGAGCACATGCGCGTACTGCGGGATGCTCTGCTGCGCGGCGAAGCCGGCCGCCGGGGTGACGCGCAGCAGCCACTGCGCGGCGCTGTCGGGCAGGACCGAGGTGACCGCGAGGACGTGCGGGACCACGATCACCGTGATGGCGGTGACGACCGCCGCGACGCCGCGCCGCAGCAGCGCGCCGAGGGCGAGAGAGAGCACGGCGGCCAGCGCGAACAACGCCGCCATGCCGACGATGACGCGCACCTGGGTGAGCGGGGACACCGGGAGGACGGCGTTGCCGTTGTCGCGCAGAATCCGCCCGCCGACCGTGAACGCGATCGTGGTGGCGGGCAGGGCGGCGGCGAAGGTGGTCGAGCCAAGTACCAGTGCCTTGGCCGCCAGCATCCGGTCGCGGCGCGGGCAGGCCAGCAGGGTCGTCCGGATGAGGCCGTGCCGGTATTCGGCGGTGACGAACATGACCGCCACCGCGATCACGAGGATCAGGCCGATCAGCGCGCCGCTGAGAGGGTGTTCGGAGGCCAAGCCCTCGATGGCCGGTGCGATGTCACCGACACCGGTTACGGAGAAGGTGCCGCCGGACCGGCCGGCGCGGCCCGGGTGGTGCTTCGTCCCGTCGGGCGCGATGGTGACGCCGATGTCGTCGTCGCGCCATGTGCCGGAGACGTTGCCCTGAAGCTTGACCTGGTCGAACTCGCCGGTGGCCTCGGTGAAGCGGACCGCTGCGACGGACCCGCCGAGATCCCCCTGTGTGACGGTCAGATCTCCAGGCGATGTGGCGAACATGCCGATCTGGACGGTCTGTGGCAGCCCGGCCAGGGTTGCGATGCCGGTCTGGGTCCAGTTCGTACCGTCGGTGGATTCGTATCCGGTGAGGGTGTCGCCGGAGCGGGTCAGCCGGAGCCAGCGTGGCGATTGCCGGGAGACGCCACCCGGCCGGCCGGCCACGTCGTGAGTGAAGTCGTGCTGCATCCGGACCCCGTGCTCGCCGGTCATCATCACCGCCGCGTAGGCGGAGCCCTGTCTGACGCTCTCCTTGATCATGATTCCGGCCTTCGCCCACGGCACGAGGCCGGGAACCACGTTACGCCGCCCCGGTGTGACATCGGGTTTACGGATCTGCCCGGTCATGGAGGTGAGGCGGACGGTGATGCCGCCGTCTCCGGACAGCGGCCGGTGCACGAAGTAGAACTTGTCGTCCACCGCTTCGCCGCCCGGACCTGTCAGCGGCGGCGGGCAGGCTACCTCGACCGGGCCGGAGCTGCAGGAGGTGTGGCTGCCGGAGGCCGACAGCAGCCCGATGAGCACGGTGACCAGCGCGGCCAGGCTCATGGTGACCACCCAGCCGCGTACCGTCCTGAACTTGGTCCACTCGGCGCGCAGCAGCCGCCGGAAGTCCTCGCGCCCGGCGGAGCGTGAGGGGGGAGTGCTCATCGTGCCGCTCCCCGGTATTCGACCGCGTCGGCTGTGAGGTCCATGTAGGCCTGTTCCAGCGTCACTCGGTGCGTCGCCACCTCGGAGAACGGCACCTCGTTGGCGTTGAGTACCGCGACGATGTGCTGCGGCGGCAGCCCTGAGACGACGATCGTGTCGCGGTCGGTCACGGCCGTCGTGGCGCCGGCGTGACCCAGCGCGGACAGGGCCTCCGAGTGCGCGGCGGTACGCAGGGTGACCCGGCCGCGGGAGGCGGTCGTGATGAGATCGGCCACGCTGGTGTCGGCGATGACGCGGCCCTTGCCCACCACCACGAGATGGTCGGCGGTGTCCTCCAGTTCGCTCATCAGATGGGTGGACACCAGTACGGTGCGTCCCTCGCGGGCCAGCGACCGCAGCAAGCCGCGCATCCACACGATGCCCTCGGGATCCAGGCCGTTGACCGGCTCGTCCAGCATGAGCACCGGCGGGTCCCCGAGCAGCGCGGCCGCGATACCGAGTCGCTGGCGCATGCCCAGCGAGAAGCCGCCCGCCTTGCGCCGGGCGGCGGTCCGCATCCCGACCTGGTGGAGCACCTCGTCGACCCGCCTGCCGTCCAGGCCCTGGGAGTGGGCCAGCCACAGCAGGTGGTCGCGTGCCGTGCGGCTCGGTTGAAGCGCGTCGGCGTCGAGCAGCGCGCCGACGTGGGTGAGCGGGTCGGGCAGGCCGGTGTAGGGCCGTCCGCCGATCAGCGCGTGGCCCTCGTCGGCCGTGTCCAGGCCGAGGATCACCCGCATCGTGGTGGACTTGCCCGCCCCGTTGGGGCCGACGAACCCGGTGACCTGACCGGGCAGGACGGTGAACGACATGCCGTCCAGTGCCAGGGTCGGGCCGAATCGTTTACGCAGCCCGCTGACTTCGATGTTCGCTCGCATGCGATCGGTTGTACGGACTCGGCCCTAACACGGGTCGAACGGGCGCTGTCACACCGCTGTTAGGTCAGGCACGGCATCCTGGATGCCATGCGAAAGTGGCGACGACCTGCACGCACCGTACGATTGCGCTTCACCGTTCTGTACGGTGCCATGTTCCTGCTGTCCGCGGTCGGGCTGCTGGCCATCAACAACCTGGTGGGGCTCGGAGAGACGAAGGTCAGCCAGGTCGCGCCCCCTGGGGCCTCGCCGGTCGAGCCGGTCACGCTCGCCGCCGCCATGGATCGCATCGCCTGGCTCCAGGCCCGGCTTTCCGACGTCCATGCGGATCAGTCACGCCGGCTCCTGATCGGTTCGGCGCTGGCACTCGGGGTCATGGCCGTGGTGTCGGTCGTCCTGGGCCGGATCGTCGCGGGCAGGGTGCTGCGCCCACTGCGGATGATCACCGCGTCCACCCGGCGGATCTCGGCCGACAACCTGCACGAGCGGCTGGCCCTGCGAGGTCCGGCCGACGAGGTCAAAGATCTCGCCGACACCGTCGACGAGCTGCTGGAACGGCTGGAGGGCTCGTTCGCCGCGCAACGCCGGTTCGTCGCCAACGCCTCCCACGAGCTCCGCACTCCGCTGGCCACCATGCGCGCGTCCTTGGACGTGGCCCTGGCCAAGCCGGAGCCCGTACCGGTGCAGACGGTGGCGCTGGCCGGCCGGCTGCGCACCGAACTCGATCAGGTCGATCGGCTGCTGGAAGGTTTCCTCACGCTCGCCCGCGCCCAGCGCGGTGCCCTGGCCGACCGCACGAGGCTGTCGCTGCGCGAACTGGCGAGCGCCGCCCTGCACGCCCGGGCCGCCGACATCAGCGCCCATCGCCTCGTCGTCGACTCGGCGGGCTGTGTCGACGACGGCGCGTGGACGCGGGGGAACAGTACGCTCCTCACCCGAATGATCGACAACGTCGTCGACAACGCCATCACCCACAACCGCGAAGAGGGCTGGATCCGCCTCACCACCACCGACGACACCGACGACACCAAGGCCCGGCTCGTCGTCGAGACCGGCGGACGCGTCTTCGACCAGGAGCAGGTCGACCGACTGGTGGAGCCCTTCCAGCGTCTTGGCACCGACCGTACCCACTCCGGCAGCGGCTCCGGGCTCGGCCTTTCGATCGTCGCGGCCATCGTCGCCGCGCACGGCGGCACCCTCGACCTGCGGGCCCGGCCGGAAGGCGGCCTCCGCGTCGCCATCTCGCTGCCCCTGGTGGCCGTGCCGGCGGAGGTTGCGGCGTGAGAGTGCTCGTGGTCGAAGACGCCCGCGCTCTCGCCGCCGTGCTCGTCGAAGGCCTGAGCGATCAGGGCATGGCCGTGGACGTGGCCCACGACGGCCTGGAGGCCGCCGCCAAGCTCGACCTCAACGCCTACGACGTGGTCGTCCTCGACCGCGACCTGCCGGGCATCCACGGCGACGCCCTCTGCCGGATGATCGCCGAGCGCGACGAGCGTGTCATGGTCCTGATGCTGACCGCCGCCGGCTCGCCCGCCGACCGGGTCACCGGCCTGACCCTGGGGGCCGACGACTACCTGGCCAAGCCCTTCCACTTCCCCGAGCTGGTGTTGCGCATCCGCTCCCTGGCCCGCCGCCGGCCCACCGCCCGGCCTCGCACGCTGCGCGCGGCCGGCATCGAGCTCGACCCGCTGCGCCGTACCGCCACCCGCGACGGCCGTCACCTGGACCTGTCGGTCAAGGAGTTCGCCCTGCTCGAAGCCCTTCTCCACGCCGCTCCGGCGTTCCTCAGTGCCGAGGACCTGCTCGAACAGGTGTGGGACGAGCACGCCAACCCCCTGACCAACACCGTCACGGTCACCATCGGCCGCCTGCGCCGTAAGCTCGGCGAGCCCTCGGCCATCACCACGACTCCCGGGGTGGGGTACCGGATCACGGCCCACGATCCCCGTCTCCGTTAGGGGCCGACACGGTTCGATCGCGGTGATGTGTCGCTCGGCTCGTCTGGTATCCGGTCCGGAGGCTCTGTCTCTTTCCGAGAGCGGGCCGGGCGGGTGGACCCGGGCGTGGGGGCATTGGGGGGCGGGGAGGCAGGGTGGCGATCGTGCATGCTTCGATCCCTGCTTCTTCGTGTGCCTCTCCGATTTTTCCTGGGGGCCGTCAGGGATAGACTGACAAAGTATGGAAGCACGTAATATTGTTGTCCTTCATGATGAAGGACGTAAATGTTTATGAGAGTGACCCCGAGGGCTTTCTCTATGATCCTCGGGTCAGGGTCGCGATGGCCCGGTTCGCCGCCGACGACGGAGACCTGCTCACCTTCGAGGCGGGTGCCGCCGTCCGGACCGCCAACCATGCCGTCGAGCGCATGCGCGCCCACGGCTCCCAGGGGCGAGGGGTCAGCGCGGGCGCGCTCGACCTGCTGATCCGTCTCCACGCCGGCGAACGCGGCATCAGTATCGGCGAGCTGGCCCGGGCGGCCGGGATCAGCCCCCGCAACGCCACCGGGCTGGTCGACACATTGGAGCACGACGGGCTTGTCCGTCGGGTTCCCGACCCCGGGGATCGACGTTCGGTCCTGGCCGAGATCACATCTGCGGGACGGGCGTGGGTGGAGGCGTTCCGCGAGCCGTCGCGGCTCGCCATGCGGGCGATGTTCCAGGGGTTCACCCCTGAGGAGCTGATCGTTCTGCGCGACCTGTGCCTGCGGCTGGCCGCCAACCAGCATCGCCTCGCCGACCATCTGCGCCAGGTCGGACAGCGGCCATGACCGCGACCATTCGCCACGAGATCGTCATCGAGGCGTCTCCCGAGCACATCTGGGATGTGCTGCGTGACGTCGGAGCCGTGCACGAACGTCTGTTGCCGGGCCGTGTCATCGACACCCGGTTGGATGGGGACGAGCGGTTCCTGACCTTTCCCGATGGGCACGTCATCCGCGAGTTGATTGTCGCGATCGATGATGACTCCCGCTGCTTGACCTATTCGGTTGTCGAAGGCGCGAGACCACCGCTCGAGCACCACCACGCCTCGTTCGAAGTCCACCCGGAGGGTGACGAAAGGGGGCGGCTGATCTGGACCACCAACGTGCTGCCCCACACGCGAGCCGCCGAGGTCCGCGTTCGCATCGAGCACGGCGCACGGGAGATGAAACAGGCGATCGAGGCCGCAGTAGACCCTTGTTGTCCGATTGGAGGGACAGCCCGGTCTCGGTGACGAAGCCGTCCAGTAGCGTCGGCTGGTACTGCATCTGTTTCGGTTGCCAAGGGGCGCGACCGTCCCCGGTGACCGCAGGGACACCGCACGGGCCGGTCGGGCGTCGGTGCTCTCGCGCTTGGCCTTCAAGAGGGCTGGACCTCGTCGAAGAGGGCGAGGGCTTCGGCGGGGTCCGGGCTCACGAGGCGTTCCAGACCGGCCGTCGTGAATTTCGCCCACCTGTCGGCCCGTGTCCACATCCGTTCCTCGAAGGCGCGGACGGCCTCGTCCAGCTCCTCTGGGCCAGGGGCGGCGGCGACGGCCTCGGCGAGTTCCGCGCCCTCCAGCATCGCGAGGTTCGCGCCCGCCCCCAACGGGGGCATCAGGTGGGCGGCGTCGCCCAGTAGCGTCACACCGGGGACATGGGTCCAGGTGTGGGGCACGGGCAGGACGTGGAGGGGGCGGTGGAAGAAGGCGGTGCCGTGGCGGAGGAGGTCGAGGACGGGGTAGGCCCAGCCGTCGAACAGGGTGAGCAGGCTTGATCGCACGGCTTCGACGTCGGCCGGGTCCAGGCCCGCATCCGGGCCTGTGCGCCGCTGCGGGTTCGTGTACCAGTCCAGCGGCGCGCGGAACTGGGCGTACACCTTGACGTGGCCGCCGCTGTTGCGCTGGGCGACGAGGGCGCGGTTCACGCCGTACACGGCGACGGAACCGTCGCCGATCAGCCGGGCGAGGTCGGGGTGGCGGGTGTCGACGTCGTCCAGGGAGGTCTCGACCAGGGTGACGCCGGTGTAGTGCGGTGTCGCGGACGAGAGTGCCGGGCGGACCCTGGACCAGGCACCGTCCGCGCCGATCACGAGATCGAACGTCTCCTGCCGCCTGTCCGCGAAACGGATCAGCACGCCGTCCCCGGTTTCCGGTACCACCTGTATCACGCCCCGTCCCCATTGGACGTCGAGGGGACCGAGCAGCAGGTCACGCAGTTGCCCCCGGTCGATCTCGGGATTGGCGCGGTCACCCGGACGCGGTTGCCAGTCGCGCAGGACGGTCCCGTCCGTGTCCAGGATGCGCATGGCCTGTCCCTCGGGGCGAGACAGCGCCTGGAAGTGCGTCAGCAGTCCTGCCTTGTCCAGCGCGAGCTGGCCCATCTCTTCGTGCAGGTCCAGCGTGCCGCCCGGGGGGCGGGCGTCGGGGGCTCGCCAAGGCCATACACGACGGCACGGAGGTGGACGCCGAGACGTCCTTCGCGACGGGCCTGGAGTGGGTCCTCGACGCCGTGGCCGCCAAACTCGCCCGCCCGTCGGCGTGACACTCAGGATTTCCAGCTCACATCATCAGAAAAACACATATTTAATTCCCCACTTCCGGCTTATTGGGCATTTGCGATAAATCGCCGCGAAAATAATCAAGAGCGAAATTTCGGCGCGCATGCGAAATCATAAATCATATGGCGGCGAAACGTCGCTTAATGATTTTAATTTTCTTGACACAATAGAACGACAATGAAACTTTTATTTTTGCCGCGCGCCGATCGAGGTCGGCGCCGCGCGTGCTTTCAACCGCCGGACGGGGGTGCGCGACAGCCCCGATCCTGCTCGACTCAGCTCGGAGGTGCGGTCATGCGTCACTCTTTTCGTACGATCTCCACGACGGTCGGCATCGTGGGCGCGTTGCTTCTCGGGATGTCACCGACCTCGGCGAGCGCGGCCCTGGCGCGACCCGCGCCCGCCCCTCCGCCCGCGCCCGCTCCCGTTCCGGCACCCGCGCCCGCAGGTGGTGAGGCGATCTCAAGAAACACGAGTTCCCCGGAGAACGGCCGATCGCTTTCCGCGGTGTGTTACTTCGAGACCAGGGGCGACTACGTCCACGTCTCCAGCTCCGCCTTCGAGGCGTCCGGGCACGGCTGGTGGATCAACGGCAACTGCAATGCCACGCTCGCGATCGTCACCGTGCAGCTGCAGCAGTATTACGCTGACGGCAGCTGGAGAAACGCCGGCACGGTGGGCAGCGCGACGGTGAGGTCCGGCGGCGGGGCCGGCAACCGCGCGACCGGGCGTGCGGGCTGCAACAGCAGCAGCCTGACCGGGTGGCGTAGCGTCATCGACGTGGACCTGGTCGGCCTGGCCGACGACCCGGGCAAGCTCGTCACCCCGGGCCAGAACATCTACTGCAGGCGGTGACCCCGAGGAGGCGACGTGAGAATCAGACCGGCCGGCACCATGCTCGTGTCTTTGCACGGTGAGCTGGTGCCGCACCCGTGGCGATATCCTCTCGTCGCCTCCTCCGACGCCTACAGTCTGTTCGCCGCGAGAGCCTCCGCGATGGGATGGCTCACCGAGGCCGCGCAGAACGCGTCCGGCGGCCTGTGGGGTATGAACGACGCCGGGCAGGATCCGCTTCCGGAATCATCGCGACCGGCGCGCGTCGCGTGGTTTCAGGTGTCGTTGACCACGCCGGTCCCGGCCGGTCGGCCATTGCCGGTGCAGGCGTTCCTGTCGTGCGCGGACGACGTCGTGGCCCGTATCGGCGCTTTGCGCCTGGAGGCGCTTCAGGTCCTGCTGCCCGTGCAGAGTCTTGAAGCGCCGACGGACACCTCGTCGCAGGGGAGCGCGGTGATGACCCTGCTCCAGGACGCGGGCTGGTTCGCCGACGGTGACCCGCACCTGCGAACACGGGTGCGGGTGACGCTGGACGGCGGGCAGGATCCGTCCATCCGCTCGGCGGCGCCCGAGATGCTCAGGTGGATGCGGGAACTCGACCAGGACGTCTTCTTGTGCGACTCGCTCACCGTGACGGACGACGACGTGATCCTGGAACCCACCGTCATCGACGAGTTGTGGCTCGGTCCCGCCCGTCACCGAGTCGCCCTGCGCGGCACCCTGGCCGAGTGGTCGTTGGACGCGCTGGGGTGGCTGGCCGCCTTTCTCGCCGACGCGAGTGCCCGGCACGGGGTCGGCACCCCGCTGATGTTCACGGCCGCTCGCTCGCGGGAGCCGGACTCGCTCACCGGCTGAGCCCGGCGGCCTGCCGTGCGTGCGGAACGCGGTCTCGTCGCAGGGCGCGGGCCGGCGGGCGATGACCGCAGCCCGGCCCTCTTACGCCGCCGGCCGTGATGTCGCCGCTCACGGCGGTTCTTCTGCGACACCGGTCACCTCACGACGTCGACCCGGTCAAAAGAGCCCTGGCGGGCTATCCGGCGGCGCCGGAGACGACGTTCAGGTGCATCCGCAGCCGGACGAGGGATCGGCCGTCGCTCTGGCGGATGCTGAACTCGTCGCAAAGCCGGCCCATCAGCCACAGCCCGAACCCGCGCACCGAGCCCGGGGTGGGCCGGGGACGGTCGGCCTGCTCGGGAGTGAGGCGTCCGGCGTCGTCGACGACGTCGACGACGAGGTCCGCCTCGTCGTGCCAGACGCTCACGCTTCCGGCCGCGTCGCCGTGCTCCAGCACGTTGATGACCGCCTCGTTGGCCGCGAGCAGCAGGTCGTCGCGCCGGGTTCCGGCCAGGCCGACCTGGCTCATGTAGCGGTGCAGATGCCGCCGCAGGCCGATCAGGTCGGTGCTGATCGGCCAGTGGCCACGCTGGTCGGTGTGCATGCCCGTCCCCTTTACGTGAGTGCCGTCTGTGGCTTTCACCGGGGGCGCTACCGACGTGTCCGCCAGAACCAGAACGGTCGCTGTGAAAGTTGTGCAAGGTCACTACCCATCCTGACCTGCTCAATCATCCATTTGCGGTGGGAGCGCTCCCTCCCCAGGTGAGGTTGCCGAAGCCGTGTTCGGCGGGGGGAGGAGCCGGAGCCGGCGGTCTTTCTCGTATCGCGGCGCGTACCGGTCGCATGGCTGTCCGTGACCTGTCACGCGGGTGGTTTCCGAGCCTGGGACCTGTGGTGGGTCTGGTTTTTTCCGGTGGTGTGGGCCGAGGGCCGTTTTCAGATCGCGGCCAGGCCGGCGGTGACCTCCGCCGCGGGCGCCTCGCGTGCCCGCCTCCAGGAGGTGCCCGCCCACAGGTGCAGCGTCTGCGCGTCTCCGCCGGCCGCCGCGGCGCGGCGCAGCGGCGCCGTCAGGTGGTGGATCTGCGGGTAGGCCGCGGGGGCCCGGCCGGAGTACTCCGTCATGAACCGGTTGACCAGGCCGCGTGCGGGGCGCCCGGTGAAGGCCCTGGTAACGGCGGTGCGGGTGAAGTGAGGATCGGTCAGCGCCGCGCGGTGGGTCGCGCCGGTGCCGCTCTCGGGACAGAGCAGGAAGGCGGTGCCCGCCGCGGCCGCGGTCGCTCCCGCCGACAGGACCCGGGAGACGTCGGCGGCCGTGGCGACGGCACCGCCCGCGATGAGGGGAAGCCGTGAGACCTTCCGCACCTGAGACAGCAGGCGCTCCAGGGGCATCGCCTCGGCGTCCGCGTTGGTGAACGACCCGCGGTGACCGCCGGCCTCCTCACCTTGGACGCACAGCATGTCGGCGGCCGAGGCGAGCCGCGCCTCGGCCGCCGACGTCACCGTGACCACCACGGTGGTACCCCTGTCGCGGAACGCCTGGACCAGCTCGTCCTGTGGGCACCCGAAGGTGAACCCCACCATCGCCGGCGGATCCGCCAGCAGGTCGGCGACCTTGGCGGGGAAGTCGTCGTCGCCCCCGACCGGGACTCCCAAGGTGGTGCTCAGCCGCCGTGCCTCTTTCCCGATGGCTCGCGCGTAGTCGTCGATCTCGGCCTGGTCGACGTCGTCGGCCGTGGGCATGAACACGTTCACCCCGAACGGGTGGGAGGTGAGCTCGCGTGTCCGCTCGATCTCCTGGCGCATCTGCGCGGCCGTCCTGTAGCCGGCCGCGAGAAACCCCAGGCCCCCGGCTTCGGACACGGCCGCGGCCAGTTCGGGGGTGGAGGCCCCACCGGCCATGGGAGCCTGCATGACCGGCAGCCTGGACGGCCATCGCACCGGGTCGGACATCGACACCGCCTTCTTCTCGTCTCCTTCGGCACCCGGTCGTCGCCGGCGTCACGACGGTGAACGGGCCGAACGGCCAGGACTCACCGGCCGAGCACGTCGAGGAGTCATCGGGTTCTGCGAGCCTATGCGACCGAGCGTCACATCAGCCGGATCGCGGTGCCGACCCGCCTATCTCCAGGCGCGGCCAGTCGGCGAGGTCGCGCAGCAGTTGCCGGTCGTGTGTGGCCACGACGACGGCGGCGCTCGTGTCGCGGATCGCGTCGGTCAACTCCTCGACCAGCGTCGACGACAGGTGATTGGTCGGTTCGTCGAGCAGGATCAGACCGGGCCGCCCGGCCAGCGCCAGCGCCAGGCCGAGGCGCCGCTGTTGTCCCTGCGACATCCGCTCGACCGGGACGCGCATCGCGGCGGAGTCGAAAAGCCCGAGCGCCCCGAGCGGTACGGCGTCGGCGTCGCGCAGCGCCCCGCAGGCCACCAGCCGCCCCACCTGGCGGGCGTGCGCCTCAAGGGCGGTGAGTCCGGGGGCCTGCTCGGCGGTCTCCTGGGTGACCCAGGCGATTCGCGCGCCCTTCGCCGTCCAGAGATGCCCGTCGGTGGGTTGGAGCGAGCCGGCCAGCACCGCGAGCAATGTGGACTTCCCGGCGCCGTTCGGCCCGGTGACGAGCAGCCGGTCGCCCCCGTCGAGAGTGAGGTCGACCGGGCCGGTCAGCCGCCCGTCGACGGCGACGCCGTGCGCGCGCAACTGCGGCGCGCCCTGCCGGACGCCCAGGTCCGGCCACCGCAGGGCCGACGGCGGCTGCGGTACGTCGATGCGGTGCGCCCGCAGGGCGTCCTGCTGCCGGTTCAGGGCCTGCACCACGCCCGGCGCGCGGGACTGGCGCTGGTGCTTGCCGGTTCCCTTGTCCGGCCGCCAGCCGGTGGAGAGCCGGTCACGGGCCTTCGAGACCGCCTCCTGCAGTCGCCGGTGCTCGGCCTGCTGCTGCTCGTGGTCCTGCTCCCAGCGCTCACGTTCGCGACGCCGGGCGTCTTGCCAGGCGTCGTAACCGCCGGCGTACAGATGTGGTTTGCCGTCGCGGGCCGGGTCGAGGTCGAGGAAGCGGTCCGCGACGTCGCGCAGCAGTGCCCGGTCGTGGCTGACGACGGCGAGGGCGCCGTCGTGCTCGCGCAGTCTGCCGGTCAGGAAGTCCAGCCCGCCGGCGTCAAGGTGGTTGGTCGGCTCGTCGAGCAGTAGAACGTCGTGCCGTGCGCCGAGCAGGCACGCCAGCCGCACCCGGTAGCGCTGCCCGACCGACAGCGTCGCCAGGGGACGGTCGCGGTCGGTGCAGGCGCCGAGGGATTCGAGGGCGACGTCGAGGCGGCGTTCGGCGTCCCATGCGTCGAGCCGGGTGGCGGCGTCGAGCGCGGCGGCGTAGCGGTCGTCGGCGCTGGGATCGCCCTCGGTCATGGCGAGGGTCGCCTCTCGCAGCGCGCCGAGAGCCGCGAGGGAGGCGGCCAGTGCCTGGGAGGTCAAGGTGGCGACGGTCTCACCGTCTCGTGCGAACAGTTCCTGACGGGCCAGGCCGATCGTGCCGGCCCGGTGCACGGTGCCTTCGTCCGGCGTGATCAGTCCGGCGAGGACGTGCAGCAGTGTCGTCTTGCCGCGGCCGTTCTCGCCGACGACGGCGATTCTCGATCGGGCGGAGACGGTGACCGAGACGTTGTTCAGGACACGCCGGGATCCACGGGTGACGGTGACGTTCGTGGCGCGGACGTGCGCGCTGTCGCCTGCCTCGATGGGCAGGGAGATGGTTTCGGGGGTCGGGTTGAGGTTCAACGGTGCTCCGCAGCTCGCAGTGGAGCCGGGCAGCGGTAAGAGGCCGCCCGGCGGGAACCGGGACGGCGAGCGCGGATTCAGCAGGAAGAAGGCGCCGCCGTCAGCGGGCGGAGCGGATCTTCTGCGACCAGATACCTCGTGCCATGACGGTCACTCTAACAACCCGGGCACCCTGGGCTCATCCGGATTTCGCCTGCCTGTGGTGTGGGCATCGAACATCTATTAATCTACGTTGTAAAGGTGTCGGGTCAGGTTCAAGATCATTCACAGCGGACTAAAGACCCATCCACCAAAGGCAAACCCGCGTCGTTGGCCGGTCATGATGTCGTACGGGGGCGCAGTGCCGCGGCGGAGGCGGCCATGAAGGCGGCGAGCAGGGCGGGGATGCCCAGGGCCGCGGGCAGGCCGATGAGTTCGGCGGCGCCGCCGATGATGGCGGGGCCCGCGAGGAGGCCGGCGTAGCCGACGGTGGCGACCTGGGCGATGGCCTGGCCGGCGCGGGCGGGGTCGTGGTTGCCCGCGGCGGAGAAGATCTGGGGAACGATGGTGGACAGGCCGAGGCCGAACAGGGCGAATCCGATGAAGGCGATGGGGATCTGGCCGGCGAGTAGTGCTGTGCCGAGGCCGAGGGCGGCGGTGAGGCCGGAGTAGCGCACCAGGCGTACCGGTCCGAAGCGTTGGGCGAGGTGGTCTCCGGCGAAGCGGCCGATGGTCATGGTGGTGGAGAAGACGGCGAATCCGGCGGCGGCGAGTGCTTGGGGGGCGCCGAGGTTCTGGAAGAGGTAGACGGCCGTCCAGTCGTTGGCGGCGCCTTCTCCGACGAGGCCTGCGAAGGCGACGGTTCCCATGAGGATGATCCAGCCGGTCCATGGGGCGCGGGTGCGGTGGTGGCGGTGGTGGGTGGGGGTTGGGGGAGGTGGTGGGGTGGGCAGGAGGTGGCGGCGGGCGTACAGGGAGATGAGGGCGAGGGGGATGCCGACGGCGGTGAGGGTGGTGGCGGCGCTGAGGTGGAGGTGGGCGAAGGTGGCGCCGATGCCGGCGCCGATGAGGCCGCCGATGCTGAACATGCCGTGGAAGGAGGACAGCAGGGGGCGGTGGTAGGCGCGTTCGACTTCGACGCCGTGGGCGTTCATGGAGACGTCGAGGAAGGCGTTGGTGAGGCCGAAGAGGAATAGGGCGGCGATGAGGGTGGGCAGGGTGGTGGCGTAGCCGGGGGGGATGACGGACAGTGCGGTGGCGATGGCGGCGGGGGTGATGAGGCGGGCGCTGCCGAGGTGGTCGGTGAGGTGTCCGGCGAAGCGCATGCCGGTGACGAGTCCGAGGGCGGTGGCGAGGAGGCCGTAGCTGAGTTGGCCGTCGCTGAGGTCGAGGGTGTGTTTGACGGCGGGGATGCGGGCGGCCCAGGCTCCGGAGGTGATGCCGAGGAGGATGAAGAAGTAGGAGAGGGCTTTGCGGGCGTTGGTGGGGTGCTGGGTGGTGGTCATGGGTGTTTCCCGGCCGGTGTGGTGGATCCGGGGCGTATTCAATTATGGGGGGTTTGGTGGGGGTGGGGTGCTGGGTGGTCAGTGGACGGAGAAGCCGCCGTCGACGCAGATGGCTTGGCCGGTGATGTAGGCGCTGGCGTTGCTTGCGAGGAGGACGGCGATGCCGGCGTAGTCGGCGGGGTGGCCGTTGCGGCCGGTGAGGGTGCGGGCGGCGAGTGCTTCGGGGAGGCCGGGGGTGTCTTGGACGGTTTGGGTGAGGGGGGTGAGGACGAAGCCGGGGATGATGGTGTTGGCGCAGACGCCGTGGGGGGACCAGGCTTCTGCTTGGGAGCGGGTGAGTCCGGTGATGGCGGCTTTGGAGATGCCGTAGGCGCCGCTGTTGCCGAAGGCTCTGATGGATTGCTGGGAGCCGATGTTGATGATGCGGCCCCAGCCGCGTTGGGCCATGAGGGGGCCGAAGTGTTGGCCGAGGAGGTAGGGGGCGGTGATGTTGACGGCCATTGTCTGGTGGTAGTCGTCGGTGGTGAGTTCTGTCATGGGGGGGCGGATGTTGTTGGCGGCGTTGTTGACGAGGATGTCGATGTCGCCGAAGAAGGTGGGGGCTTGGTGGCAGAGGTGGGTGATGTCGTCGGGGTTGGCGAGGTCGGCGGTGATGGTGGCGGCGTTGATGTTGTGGTGGTGGAGTTCGGTGAGGGTTTGGGTGAGGTGGGTGGTGCGGCGGGCGGCGATGACGATGTTGGCGCCGGCGTGGCCGAGGGCGTGGGCGATGGTGTGTCCGATGCCGGAGCTGCCGCCGGTGATGAGGGCGGTGCGGCCGGTGAGGGAGAAGAGGGTGTTTGTGGGTTCTGTCACAGCGACAGAACCTATCATCCTACCTTTTGGGGTGGGAGGGTTTTTCGGCTGGTGAGTGGTGGTCTCAGCGGGTGAGCGCGGCGTGTTGGATCTTGTTCATGATCGTGGCGAGGTCGCGCAGGGTGGGGGTGTCGAGGTGTTGCAGGAGGCGGCGGAACTCGTTGAGGCCGGCGTCGGTGATCTGTTCGGTGAGGGCGCGTCCGGCGGGGGTGAGTTCGACGCGGCGGATGCGGCGGTCGTGGGGGTCTTCGCGGCGGGTGACGAGGCCGCGGGCGACGAGGCGGTCGACGATGCCGGTGACCGTGCCGAGGCCGACGCCGAGGTGGGTGGCGAGGTCCTGGCCGGAGGCGAGGTCCTGGCCCGAAAGGATGAGGATGACTTTGAGCTGGCGCATGGTGAGGTTGGAGTCGAACAGTGGCGTCGGGGGGCCTTGCTGGGCGAGGAGCCGGCCCAGGGCGCGCTGGACGGCGCCGATGTGGTTGATCAGCTGTTCGCGGTCGTCGTTGTTCACGCTCACCTCTCGCTTCCTGAGAAGGTTATCAGGATTGGTAAGCTTCGTTAAATATTCGCCTGAGGCGAAGTGTTAGTCTGGGACGAATCTTGTTGTGATGTCCCTCCCTGAGGAGCCTGCCTCCATGACGTCCCTGGCCAGGTTGAGCCTCGCCAACCGCAGCCTCGTGATACTGATCACGCTGGTGTTGAGCGCGTTCGGTCTTTTCGCGATCCCCTCACTGAAACAACAGCTGCTGCCCTCGCTGTCGTTCCCGGGGGCGTTCGTGGCGGCCCCGTATCCGGGCGCCTCTCCTGAGATCGTCGAGGAGCAGGTGACCAAGCCGATCGAGAACAGTTTCCAGGGGCTGGAGGGGGTCTCGGAGGTGACCTCGACCTCCCGGGAGGGGATGGCGCAGGTCCAGGTGGCGTTCGAGTACGGCACCGACATCGACGCGGCGGTCGCGCAGATGCAGCAGGCGATCTCGCGGATCAGGACGCAGCTGCCGGAGGCGGTCGATCCGCAGGTCCTGTCGGGCGGGACCGACGACATCCCGGTGATGCAGCTGGCGGTGGGGGACGGCGGTGATCAGCGGGCCATGGCCGAGCGGCTTGAGCGGCTGGTGGTGCCGGAGTTGCGGGCTGTGGAGGGGGTGCGCGAGGCGACGGTGACGGGCGCCCGTGACGAGGTCGTGACGATCACTCCGGATGTCGGGAAGCTGGCGGCGCTGGGGTTGTCGCCGGCCGCGGTGGGAGATGTGCTGCGGGCCAACGGGCAGCCGGTTCCGGCGGGCAGCGTGACCGAGGACAAGGTGTCGCTCACGGTTCAGGTGGGGGCGCGGGTCGAGACGCTGGAGGAGTTGAAGGATCTGTATCTGATGCCTGCGGCTGCGCCGCAGGCGCAGCAGGCGCCGCCGCAGGCCCGGCAGGCGCCGGGGGGCGGGGCGGCTGCTCAGGCCCCGCAGGGGCAGGCGCGTGCGCAGGCGGCTCCCAAGCCGGTGCGGCTGGGTGAGGTGGCGACGGTGGAGCGGACGCCGGCCGAGGCGACGTCGCTGACGCGGACCAACGGGCAGCCGAGCCTGGGCCTGTCGGTGACGATGGCGCCGGACGGCAACGCGGTGGCGATCTCGCACGCGGTGCGCGAGAAGCTCCCGGAGATGGTGCGGGCGATCGGGGACTCCTCGGAGATCACGGTGATCTTCGATCAGGCGCCGTATGTGGAGCGTTCGATCGAGGACCTGACGACCGAGGGGTTGCTGGGACTGGCGTTCGCGGTTTTGGTCATCTTGGTCTTCTTGTTGTCGGTGCGCTCGACGCTGGTGACGGCGGCGTCGATCCCGCTGTCGGTGATCATCGCGTTGATCGCGTTGTGGGTGGGCGACTATTCGCTGAACCTGCTGACGCTGGGGGCGCTGACGATCGCGGTGGGCCGGGTGGTGGATGACTCCATCGTGGTCTTGGAGAACATCAAGCGTCATCTGAGCTACGGGGAGGCCAAGCGCAAGGCGGTACTGGCCGGGGTGCGCGAGGTCAGCGGCGCGGTGACGGCCTCGACGCTGACGACGGTGGCGGTGTTCTTGCCGATCGCGGTGGTGGGCGGCATGGTGGGGCAGCTGTTCGCGCCGTTCGCGATCACGGTGACGGTGGCGTTGCTGGCGTCGCTGCTGGTGTCGTTGACGGTGGTGCCGGTGCTGGCGTACTGGTTCTTGAAGGCGCCGGTTTTGTCGCCGGAGCAGGCGCGGGTGGTGCGTGAGAAGGCCGAGGCCAAGGAGTTGCGCAGTCCGCTGCAGCGGGCGTATCTGCCGGTGTTGCGGTTCGCGACGCGGCGGCGGCTGGTGACGGTGCTTGTGGGGGTGGTGGTGTTCGCCGCGACGATGGGGCTGGCGGGCCGGTTGGAGACCAACTTCATCGACTCCTCAGGGCAGGACACGGTCTCGATCAGCCAGCGGATGCCGGCGGGCACCGACCTGGCGGCGACGGACGCGGCGGCCAAGAAGGTCGAGGAGGTTTTGTCGTCGTTGCAGGGGGTGCGCGACTACCAGGTGAACGTGGGCGGTGGCGGCGGTTTCCTGGGCGCCGGTGGTGGCGGTGGTGATCGGGCGTCGTACTCGGTGACGGTCGCCGAGGAGACCGACAGCGCGGCGTTGGAGGAGGAGTTGCGCGAGCGGTTGGCGCTGCTGAAGGCCTCGGAGATCGGCACGGTCACGGTGGGCGGCGGCCAGGGCGGTCCCGGCGGCGGGTCGACCGACCAGCTGCAGGTGATCGTGCAGGCGCCGGATGTGGAGACGCTGCGTAGCGCGACCGAGACGGTTCGCGCGGCGATGGCGGATCTGGGCGGGTTGCGGGATGTGACCTCCAACCTGGAGGACGGTGCCGAGCGGGTCGAGGTGCGGGTCGACCGGGAGAAGGCGGCGGCCAGGGGGTTGAGCGAGACGCAGATCGGCCAGTTGGTGGCGCAGCAGTTCCGGGGGGCGCCGCTGGGTGAGCTGACGCTGGACGGCCGCGCGGGTGCGGTGGTGTTGCGGACCGCGGACGCTCCTGAGGACGTCAAGGCGGTGGAGGCGCTGCGGTTGCCGACGGCCACGGGGGTGGTGAGGTTGTCGCAGGTGGCGGAGGTGGCCGTGGTGGACGGTCCCACGCAGGTGACGCGGATCGACGGTGAGCGCAGCGCGACGGTGTCGGGTACGGCGACGGCCAGTGACCTGGGCAGTGTGACGACGGAGGTGACGTCGAAGCTGGATGCCCTGGCGTTGCCGGCGGGGGCGAGCTTCACCATGGGCGGGGTCAGCGCTGATCAGGACGAGGCGTTCGGGCAGCTGGGGCTGGCGATGCTGGCGGCGATCGCGATCGTCTTCATGATCATGGTGGCGGCGTTCCGGAGCTTCGTGCAGCCGCTGATCCTGCTGGTGTCGGTGCCGTTCGCGGCGACCGGCGCGGTGGGCCTGCTGCTGGTGACGGGTACGCCGATGGGGGTTCCCGCCCTGATCGGCATGCTGATGCTGATCGGCGTCGTGGTGACCAACGCGATCGTGCTGATCGACCTGATCAACCAGTACCGTGAGCAGGGGATGGGCATCGTGGAGGCGGTGATCGAGGGTGGCCGGCGCAGGCTGCGGCCGATCCTGATGACCGCGGTGGCGACGATCTGCGCGTTGATCCCGATGGCGCTGGGGCTGACCGGTTCCGGCGGGTTCATCTCCCAGCCGCTGGCGATCGTGGTGATCGGCGGGCTGTTGTCGTCGACGCTGCTGACGCTGGTTTTGGTGCCGACCCTGTATGTGACGGTGGAGCGGCTCAAGGAGCGGCTGCGGCGTAAGCCCAGGGGTGAGCACTCGCGGCTGAAGGTCTACGACAAGGACGAGCTGGCGCCGACGGCCCGATAGCCGGTAAACACCCGTAGACAAAGGTGTGGGCCGCTCACCTCGTGCGAGGTGAGCGGCCCACACCTTTTCCCGGGTCCGCGGGGAGGGCGGCGCCCGGGGCCGGGTGGGTGCGGGCGGCGGAATATACTGACCCAACGTGACTGCCAAGCCGCGTATCCCCAATGTTCTTGCCGCCCGTTATGCCTCCGCGCAGCTGGCCGGCCTGTGGTCTTCCGAGTACAAGGTGGTGGCCGAGCGGCGCCTGTGGCTGGCCGTGCTGGCCGCGCAGGCGCGGCTGGGGGTGGAGGTTTCCCCCGCGGTGTTGCGGGATTACGAGAAGGTGGTCGAGCAGGTCGACCTGGAGTCGATCGCCGCCCGTGAGCGCGTCACCCGTCACGACGTCAAGGCCCGCATCGAGGAGTTCAACGCGCTGGCCGGCCACGAGCAGGTGCACAAGGGCATGACGTCGCGGGATCTGACCGAGAACGTCGAGCAGTTGCAGATCCGCGACAGTCTGGTGCTGGTGCGGGACCGGTGCGTGGCGATGCTGGCCGCGCTGGCGGGTCTGGCGACGCGGCACTCGCAGCTGGTGATGGCCGGGCGTTCGCACAACGTGGCCGCGCAGTCGACGACGCTGGGCAAGCGGTTCGCCTCGGCGGCCGACGAGTTGCTGGTGGCGTTCGCGCGGCTGGAGGAGCTGATCGGCCGTTATCCGCTGCGCGGCGTCAAGGGGCCGGTCGGCACCGCCCAGGACATGCTGGACCTGCTGGGCGGGGATGCGGCCAAGCTGGCGGCGCTGGAGGAGGAGGTGGCCGCCCACCTGGGGTTCGCCCACCGGCTGACCAGTGTGGGGCAGGTGTATCCGCGGTCGCTGGACTACGAGGTGCTCAGCGCGCTGGTGCAGCTGGCGGCGGCCCCCTCCTCGCTGGCCAAGACGATCCGGCTGATGGCCGGGCACGAGCTGGTCACCGAGGGGTTCGCCGAGGGGCAGGTCGGCTCCTCGGCGATGCCGCACAAGATGAACACCCGCTCGTGTGAGCGGGTCAACGGGCTGGCGGTCGTGGTGCGGGGGTATGCGTCGATGGCCGGGGAGCTGGCCGGCGACCAGTGGAACGAGGGGGATGTGTCGTGTTCGGTGGTGCGCCGGGTGGCGCTGCCGGACGCGTTCTTCGCGTTCGACGGGCTGGTGGAGACCATGCTGACGGTGCTGGAGGAGTTCGGCGCCTTCCCCGCGGTGATCGCCGCCGAGCTGGACCGCTACCTGCCGTTCCTGGCGACGACGAAGATGCTGATGGCCGCGGTGCGGGCCGGGATGGGCCGCGAGAGCGCCCATGAGCTGATCAAGGAACACGCGGTGGCGTCGGCGCTGGCGATGCGCGAGGGCTCCGGCGGTAACGAGCTGGTCGCCCGGCTGGGAGCAGATGAGCGTTTTCCGCTGGAGCGGGCGCAGCTGGAGGCGTTGCTGGGCGAGCCGATCTCCTTCACCGGGGCGGCCTCGGCGCAGGTGGAGGCGGTCGTGCAGCAGGTGGGGCGGGTCGTGGAGCGCTACCCGCAGGCGGCCGCCTACCGGCCGGGGGCGATCCTCTGAGCGGCGTGCCGGTGCGGCTGCGTGACGTCGCGCAACTGGCGCGGGCCTGCTCGGGGGATGCGCTGGTGTTGTGGGGGGCGCAGGCGATGGGGCCGGGGGTGCGGGCGTGGGCGCTGGGGGAGGCGGTGGCGGTGGCCTGCCCCGACCTCAACCGCCGTGATCGCCTCACGGTGTACGGGCAGGCCGATGCGGTGGGCGCCCTGCTGGAGGGACTCTTGGAGGAGGTCGGCCCCTCCTACCGGGTGACGGGGGAGCGAAAGCTGGTGGAGCAGGTGGTCGCCCGATCGGCGCGGCTGCGCCCGCTGGGGGTGTTCGAGTGGATGGAGGCGGCCGCGTCCGCGCTCACCTGGCCCCGGCCGGAAGCCGGAGCGGAGTGGCTGGGGGCGGCCGAGGAGGGGCAGGTCGCCGCCCTGCTGGCGCGGGCGGCTCCCGGCTCCTGGGCGGCGCCGGGCGTGGCGGGGGTACGGCGCTGGGCGGGGGTGCGCGGCCAGGACGGTCATCTGGTGGCGGTGGCCGCCGACGCCTGGTCGTGTGCGCAGGTGGGGTTCGTCGCCGGGGTCGCCACCGCGCCGGCCGTACGCGGCCACGGCCACGGCGGTGCGGTGTGCCGGTTCGTGCTGGGGGAGCTGGCGGCCGCGCACGAGCGGGTCGCGTTGATGGTCGACACCGGCAACCATGCCGCCATCGCCCTGTACGAGCGGCTGGGGTTGCGCGGGCGGCCGCTGGCGGCCGCCGCTCTTGACGGCGCCTGAGTTTTCCGTCCCGGGCGAGAAGCCGCGCGAGCAGGTCTCGCGCGGCTTCGGTGTGGTCTCGGGGGCGGGCGCCCTGGGAGGAAAACCTGGTGCGGGGCGCGGTCACGGCAGGCAGAGTGGACGAAATGATGTCCAGTTTCATACCTGGCCTGGAGCTTTCGCGTGCTTTCTACGCCCAGGTCGTGGGACCGCTCGTGGCCGACGTGCCGCACAGTGCCGCGCTGATCGGCGCCGGGTCGGAGGTCTTGGCGTTCGACACCGAACGCTCCACCGACCATGACTGGGGGCCCAGGGTGGTGGTGTTCGTGGCCGCGCACCGCGCCGATGAGGTGCGGCGCGCCGTCGGCGAGGGCCTGCCCGCGGACTTCGGCGGCTATCGCACCGCCGTGGGCGGTGAGTGTCACGGGGTGCAGGTGAGTGATCCGCGAACCTGGTTCACCGATCGGCTGGGATTCGACCCGCTGTGCGGGGTGAGCGTGCTGGACTGGCTGTCGACTCCCTGGCAGCGGCTGGCGGAGGTCACCAGCGGGGAGGTCTTCCACGACGGCCTGGGGGTGATGGGGCGCTCGCGCGCCGCGCTGCGCTGGTATCCGCCCGATCTGGAACGCTACGTGCTGGCCGGGCAGTGGAGGCGCCTGGCCCGGCAGGAGGCCTTCCCCGGGCGGTGCGGGGAGGTCGGCGACGACCTGGGATCGGCGGTGGTCAGCGCGGACCTGGCGCGTGACCTGATGCGGCTGGTCGTGCTGATGCGGCGGCGCTACCCGCCGTACGCCAAGTGGCTGGGCAGCGCGTTCGCCCGTCTGCCGGGGACGGCGGAGCTGGGGGAGGCGTTGTCGGCGGCGCTGGCGGCCACCACCTGGCGTGAACGAGAAGAGCACCTGGGGGTGGTGTATCGGCGGGTGGCGGCCTGGCACAACCGGATGGGGGTGGCCGCGGCACCGGAGGGGAGCCTGCGCCCGTATCACCGGCGGCCCTTCCAGGTGATCGGCGCCGACCGGTTCGCCGACGCTCTGAGCGCGGCCATCACCGACGCCGGTGTGCGGGCGCTGCCGGCGGTGGGCTCGATCGACCAGTTCGGCGACTGCGCCGAACTGCTGACCGATCCGCGGCGCTGCCGGGCGGCCACCCGCGCCGTCCTGGACCTGTGAGGCCTCGAAGGCGCGGGTCGAAGGCGCAGGTCAGGCTGTGAGCGGTTCGCGGCGGCGGGCGAGCACGCGCCGCTCGAACCACAAGGTGGCCAGCGGCGGCACCGAGCACACCAGGCCGACGACGACCGTACCCCGGCTCCAGCCGTCCTGGCGGGCCGCGTACAGCACCGCGGCCAGGTACAGGACGAACAAGGCGCCGTGCACCGGGCCGAAGATCTTCACGCCGAGGTCTCCGGTGGCGGCGACGTACTTGAAGTACATGCCGATGAGCAGGCCGGCCCACGAGCATGCTTCGGCGATCGCCACGTAACGGAACAGGCGGAGTGCGGTCGGCACGGCGCGTACACCTCTCAGAAGGGGAAGACGTCGAGACGGCGGGGCGTCCGGACGGGGGAATACGGCCTTCAGCCTATGGGGGCGAGGTGGCGCCCGCCCCGCCGGGGCACGGGCACGGATGTGCGGGAGGGGGAGGTGCGGCGCCCGGGCCGGGGGAGGGCCGGGGCACCGCACCCTTGACCTGAAGTTAACTTCAGCTTCTAGGGTCGTGGAGGTGGCGCCCACCGGGCTTTTCGCCCCCGCCGCCGGGCGGCGGCGGGGGGCGCCGGTCCTTCACCCGACGAGCACGGAAAGCACGGTGACCCACCATGAGCATGGAAATGGCGGCCTGGCATTCGCTGTACGCCACGATGCACGCCCAGCAGGACCGGCGGCCGTTGTCGGTGGTCACGCTGCGGCGGATCGCGGCCTTCGCCCGCCCGCACCGTTTCCTGCTGGCGTGGTTCCTGCTGCTGAGTGTGGTGTCGGCGGTGCTGGCGGTGGCCACGCCGGTGCTGGCCGGCCGGGTCGTCGACGCGATCGTCGGCGGCGCCGCGGTGGGCGTCGTGGTCGGGCTGGCCACGGTGATCGCGGTGATCGCGCTGGCCGAGGCGGCGCTGGGCCTGCTGATGCGGTGGATGTCGGCGAGTATCGGTGAAGGGCTGATCCTGAGGTTGCGCGGCGCCGTCTTCGACCACGTGCAGCGTATGCCCGTGGCCTTCTTCACCCGCACCCGTACCGGCGCGCTGGTCAGCCGGTTGAACAACGACGTCATCGGCGCCCAGCGCGCCTTCAGCGACACCTTGTCGGGTGTGGCGGGCAATCTGGTGACGCTCACCTTGACCCTGGTGGTGATGGTCGGCATCTCCTGGCAGCTGACCGCGCTGGCACTGGTGCTGCTGCCGGTGTTCGTCGTGCCGGCCCGGCGGGTGGGCGGCCGGCTGGCCCGGATGGAACGCGAGGCCGCCGACCACAACGCGGCGATGAGCACCCAGATGACCGAGCGTTTCTCCGCCCCCGGCGCCACCCTCGTCAAGCTGTTCGGCCGCCCCGCCCAGGAGTCGGCCGAGTTTCTGGCGCGGGCGCGGCGGGTGCGTGACATCGGGGTGCGCACCGCGATGGTGCAGTCGGTGTTCGTCACCGCCCTCACCCTGGTCTCGGCGCTGGCACTCGCCCTGGTGTACGCGGTGGGAGGCTTTTACGCGTTGCGCGGTGAACTGGAGCCGGGCGCGCTGGTGGCGCTGGCGTTGCTGCTGACCCGCCTGTACGCGCCGCTGACGGCGCTGGCCGGGGCGCGGGTGGAGGTGATGAGCGCCCTGGTCAGCTTCGAGCGGGTCTTCGAGATCTTGGACCTGCGGCCGCTGATCACCGACAGGGCCGACGCCCGGGCGGTTCCGCAGGGGCCGGTGACGGTGGAGTTCGACCGCGTCGGCTTCGCCTACCCTTCGGCCGAGAAGGTGTCGCTGGCCTCCCTGGAGGAGGTCGCCGTCTTGGACGGGCGCGGCGGTGCGGCGGTGCTGGGGGAGGTGTCCTTTCGCGCCGAGGCCGGGCAGATGGTGGCGCTGGTGGGCTCCTCGGGGGCGGGAAAGTCGACGATCGCGCAGCTGCTGGCGCGCCTGTACGACGTCGACAGCGGCGCGGTGCGACTGTCGGGGGTGGATGTCCGCGAGTTGTCGGCGGCCTCGATCCGTCAGACGCTGGGCGTGGTGACCCAGGACGGGCACCTGTTTCACGACTCCATCCGTGCCAACCTGCTGCTGGCCCGCCCCGAGGCCACGATCGAGGAGCTGTGGCAGGTGCTGGGGCGCGCCCGGCTGGCCGATCTGGTCTCGGCGCTGCCTGAGGGGCTGGACACCGTGGTCGGTGAGCGCGGCTACCGGCTCTCGGGCGGGGAGCGCCAGCGGCTGACCATCGCCCGGCTGCTGCTGGCCCGCCCCCGGGTGGTGGTGCTGGACGAGGCCACCGCCCACCTGGACTCCACCAGTGAGGCCGCGGTCGCCGAGGCGCTCACCGAGGCGCTGGCCGGACGGACCGCGCTGGTCATCGCCCACCGGCTGTCGACGATCCGCACCGCCGACCTGATCTTGGTGGTCGAGGATGGGCGGATCGTCGAGCGGGGCACGCACGCCGGCCTGCTGGCCGCCGGCGGCCGCTACGCGCAGCTGTATCGCACCCAGTTCGACCGGCAGGCCACCACCACCGGGGCCACCCGCTGAGCACGGCTGAACCTCTCGTCCTTCAAGGTGGAGCCGACAGGGAAGACGGCCGGCTGGCAGGGTGGCGCCGGGGGCGAGCAGTGACCAGGCGGCCACCAGGTGCGGACCGCCCACCGTCTCCAGCACCACGTCGAACGGCTCGCTTACCTGTCGCAGGCCGGCCAGGCCGACGACGACCTCATGGGCGCCGAGCGCGGTGAGGGCGACCTCTTGGGCGCCGGAGCGAAAGGCCAGTTGCACCGCGTAGCGGCCCACGGCGCCGGTGGCGCCGGTGATCAGCACCCGCTGGCCCAGCATGGCGCCCACATCTCCTTGGACCAGATCGCTGCGCACGCCCAGGTCGGCAAGGGCACCGTCTTTCGACGCTTCGGTAGCCGCACCGGGCTGATGCAGGCCTTCCTGTAAACGCTGATCACCCAGGCTCGCCCCGACCTGGACGCGGACTTCACCGCCCACACCCTGCTGGGCATGTTCGACGCCGACATGGTGCGCCGCCTCACCCCGCGCGCCGCCCCGGGCAGGTTCGCCCGCTCCATGCGGCAGCTGGTGGAGGAGTTGCTGGCGTCAGCTTCTCGGCCGTAAACGACCGAGCTTGCAGCTCCTCGCCGTCGATGGGTTCGACGGTTTAGGCCGCGTCGTCGGCAGCGTGACTCACTGCCCAGCCCGCCACCCCGCGCGAGGCGATGTTACGGGCCGCGTTGACGTCGGCGTGCTCAGCGAAACCGCACGACGTGCAGGAGAAGGTCGCCTGGCCGGGCCGGTTCCTCTTGTCCACGTGCCCGCAGGAGGAGCACGCCTGCGAGGTGTAGGCCGGATCGACGTGAACAACGGCGACGCCCTCGCGGGCCGCCTTGTAGGCGATGAAGCCTCCCAGCTGGTGGAAACTCCACGAATGCAGCGTGACCCGCTGGGGCTTACGGAGCCGTACCCGGTCGCGGATGCCCTGGAGATCTTCCAGCGCGATCCCTTGCCCGGTGCGTGTCGCCTCGGTCACGATGCGTTTGGCGATGGTGTGGTTGGTGTTCGCGGCGAACCGGGCCTCGGCCCGGCGACGCCGCTTCAACAACCGTTTCGCGGATTTGGTCTGCTTGGCCTGCAGGCGGCGGCGCAGCTCGCGGTGGCGGTGACGGACCGCGTTCAGACCCTTGCCGCTGTGGCGAACCCCGCCACTGGTGGTCGCGAGGTTTGCGATCCCCAGATCCACCCCCAAAAATCCGTCCGGGGTGGCGACCGGCCGGTCGGGAATCTCGCAGGTGGCGATCAGAAACCACATGCCGTCGCGGTACAGGAGATCCGATTCGCCTTTGCGGTAAGCGGATAATGTCGTGAGCTGATCGGCCGAGGCGGTGAACGCCACGCTCTTCATCCGCCCGCCCGTGGTCCAGATGCTCACCGTCCGCGCGTCCATCTGCCAAGACAGGCAGCGGTCGTCGAACGGCTGGGCCGCGCCGGGGCGAAAGACGATCGGCTCGGCCAGGACACGCTCGCGCCGCGCGGAGCCGGGTCTGCCCAGATTGCCGTGGCGGACGTTGGCGTGCAGCGTGGCATAGGCGTCGGTGACCTTCTTGATGACGTGCTGCGCGGCTTGGGCCGCCAGCTTGTAGTCGTCCTTGATCTGCCCGTAGGTGTGCTTGCGCAGGTCGTAGTTGCGAAACACCCGCCGGTGGTGGGCGAGCATGGAGACCCAGGTGGCTGCGTCGTTGGCAGCGCGTAGGGTCGTTGCCAGAGCCGCCGCCTGCTCAGGCGTCGGCAGGAGTCTCACCTGCACCACCAGCTTCACCTCGAACATTTTAGCCTTAGGTCTATATCACCGAGATGGAAACCGAACCCCGACATCAGAATCGGTGGAGTTCAACGGCGGGGAGGGGCACGTGCACCTGCTCGTGCGTACCCGCCCAAGATCGCCCTCTCGACGCTGGTGAACAGCCTCAAGGGCGTCTCGGCCCGTCTGCTGCGCAAGGAGTACCTCGCTCACGTCCGCAAGTACTTGCGGGGCGGCCATTTCTGGTCATCGTCGTACTGCGGAGGCGCCCCCTTAAGCATCATCAAGGAGTACATCGAAAACCAGAAACGCCCGGCCTGACGACCAGACGTTCACAACCCCAGGACCGGGAAGCGATTCCTCCCGGGCGTGAACGCCCGGGGCTCCTCGCTAGATAATGCTGAAAAAAAGGGGGCCGCCTGCCGCTCAGTTCGACGAGGGACCGCGCAGCAACGGATGCGAGCGCATCGCCACCTCCAGTTCCCCGGGCAGCTCGTCGCGGTAACGCCCCAGCGTCGCCAGATCACTGTGACCCAGAACCCGCCGCACCGCGTCCATGTCCACCGCGTCGGCCAGCAGATGGGTGGCCGTGGTGTGACGCAACCCGTGCGGGGTCACCGAACGACGCCGATCGGGATCCACCCTGCGCTGCACCCGGTCGATCACCGCCTGCACATCGCCCCGCGCCAGCCGCCGCCCCCGCCACGACAGCAGCAGCGCCTTGTCGGCGGAAGCCATCCGCCCGTGCAGCAGATAGGCCTCCCACACCAGCGCGACGTCGTCGGGCAGCGGCACATCCCTCGTCTTGCCGCCCTTGCCGAAGATCCGCCAGTAACGCACCCCGTCGTTGGTGTAGAAATCCTCCACGTTGGCCCGGACCAGCTCCGACACCCGCGGCCCCAGCGTCGAGAGCATCAACACGATCAGCCCGTCACGCAGTTCGGTGTGCTGGTCACGCCGGCGCACCCGCCCCGCCCTGGCCGCGGGCACCTCCTGCGGTGCTTCGGCCTGCGGCCCGCCTCCCAGCTCACGCGCCGCGCCGATCAGTCCTCGCGCCTGCTCGCGGGTGAGCGCCCGCCGCTGCGGCCGCAGCCCGCCGCGCTCCTTGGCCGTCACCGTCGCCGTCGCCATCGGATTGACCTGCACCCACCCGGCCAGCACCGCGTGCTTGAACAACGCCGAGATCGACCGCCGAAACCGCGCCTGAGAGGAGGCCGACTGCGAGGCGGAGGAGACCGGCTGAGAGGCGGTGCCCGCCGCCTCCTCGGGCCGCGAGCGCCGTCGCCCGTCGGGTTTACGGGCGAAGGCCAGCAGGACGGCGTCGACGTCCTCACCGGTCAGATCGTCCAGGACCGTCTCCTCGCCCGCCAGATCCACGAAAGTGGCCACATCACGCGCGTACACCTCCGCCGTCGACGCCGACAACGCGCCGGTCAGGGTCTTGGCCCGCACCAGCTCCACGTAACGATCGGCCGACTCGCCCACACTGAGACGATTCAGATCAGCAGGCCGCATGATCCCGGCGACACCCCTTCCGTATCCTGGCCGCCCTCAACGGCCGCTCACCCGCCACCAGTGCCACATCCCCGTCCGCCGAAACCCCCGCCCCTTCCCGCCCTGCCACCACCGGCCACCGGCGTCTGCCGCGGCGACAGGCGCCGGCCGTGGCCGCGGGAAAGCGGCCCGCCGGCCATCTCGCCGATCATGTTCATTCCCCCACGGTAGACGAACGCCCGGCGCAGGGCTCGCGAGGAAAACCCCGCCGCCCGGCCTCACGGAAGTCCCGAAGATGTTTTTACCGGATTCGACTGATCTGTGGTGACGTAATGGCGTTACCGCCTCGCCTCCGGCTCGCCCGCCCCGCGCGGAGTCATGAGGGGGCAGACCCCGGCCGGAGCCCGCCGGTGAGACCCCGCGTCCTTCAGCAGTTCACCCGTGGCCGATCCCGGTGAATCACTCAGGCGGCGAACAACCCGAAACCAGCGTGAACAGTGTGTTACGGCCTGCACACCCCTCTACCGAATCACCCCGCCAACCGGGAAGCTGACCTCATCCCCACCCCGGAAAGCCGCGGAAAACCCCGGAAAGGACACACATGCTCAAACGCACCCAACTGTTCGGCCGTAAGACCCGCGTCACCTTCGCCCTGCCCGCCGACCACCCCCATGGTGTCGTCAGCGTGGTCGGGGACTTCAACGACTGGCAGCCCGGCCGTCACGAGATGCGCCGCCGCCGCAACGGCACCCGTACCGTCTCGGTCATCCTGCCGCCCGGAATCCACCGCTTCCGCTACCTCGCCACCGGCGGCCTGTGGTTCGACGACGACACCGCCGACCACATCGACCACCACAGCAGCGTCATGCGCCTGTGAACCCCGCCGGGCAGACCTTCCGAAGATCACCCCCCCTCACCGTCCGGGGCCAGGACCGCACGCAGACGATCGGCCAGCTCCAGCGCCTGCCGCACCGACCAGGGGATCACCCCGTTCTCGCTCATCAGCGCGTGATACTGCTGGTGCTCGTAAGGAGTTCCCTCGGGCAGGGGAGCGATGTGCCAGTGCAGGTGGGCGTTGCCCTGCCGGCTGCCCAGCGACAGCAGGTAGGTGCGTTCGCAGGGCACGAGGGCCTCGACCGCCAGGGCGACCCGGCGAACCGTCCCCATCAGCCGCAGATAGGCCCCCTCGTCGAGATCACGGACCACGTGTTCGACATGGGCCTTGGGCGCCACCAGAACCTTGTCGGCCATCGTGGGATAGCGGCCCAGGAAAGCGACGTGATGCTCGTCTTCGAACACGACCTGTTCGAAGTCGTAACCGGCGGCACCCGCCACGACGGCGCAGACGAAGCAAGGACCACCGCCTGACCTGCCCCTACCACCAGTGGCCCTACGACATGAAGGGGAGAGGTCACCCGGTCGCCGATTTCGTGGACGACGGCAGCCGCTGCCATCAGTTGACGAAAGAGCCCGACAAAGGAGGTTGAATGCGACAAGCCGCCCGGCGAGCACGTCACTCGAGAAGATCGTGATCACCTGGCGGGTCAAGTGAGACGCCAGGCTCAACCGCATCCACAGGCGGCTTGGCGGTCATTGATTACACGAATCGGCTAAGCGACTTCTCCACAAGGCGATCTTCGCTGTGCGGATTAAGCGAGATGCACCCGGAGTCACACGGGATGCTTGAAGTAAGCCGAATAGGACGAAGGGCGATATGCTTGCACTATTGGCTCTATACCGTACAGAAGCTGAATTATCCATGGGGGCTTGACGGCTCGAATCAACGTACACAGCAGGGCTTGCAGGAGGTGCTGTATATCGTTGCATCATTGCTATCTAGGGGTTCTTAATCAACAAGAAAGAACAAGGGGTCATTGGAGCTTTCTTCTCAGATGAGAGCTGGCTTACCGGGAGAGTGTCGGTTGGCTCGCCAGTTCCGCAACCGCCACCGAATGGCAACGCGAGGCGAGCTAGCCAGCGTAGCGGCCGTGACCGGGCAGGCGCGTGATGGCTTGGATTGGGCCGCTGTTGTTGCCGAAGTGGTACTCTCGTGTAGAGAATTCGCCGAATATTATGTTGGTTAGCCTCAGGCTGGTGGCTGTGCGGTGGCTAAATCCCATTTATGGAATGGGCAACCATGGGGTCGCCGCCCTATCCGCTCCGACAGCTGTCGGTGATTTTCCGGGTGATGAGTTGCGTACTGGCACCCATATCTCGATCGTGGCGATGCATCGAGATAAGCATTTATGTGCTCTGATCGCCGAGTGTTCCTCTGGCAGGCGTACGGGGCCCGATCAGGTTCCGATGCCTGCAGGTGTTGGACGGTGGGCTGACGCCGTGGTCGACATTGGTGGCAGGGGCGGCTTCGTCAAGATCAACCGCGCTTCGGTCACTGGAGGGATCGACATCACGGGTGCCCGCAGCCTCATCAGCATTCATAACGAATGAGTCACTGACTCCTCGCATGTTATTGTGTCCGTTATGTCCGCATTATCATCGTTCTCTCAACGACGTGGGGGAACGATGTCATGGCGTACTGCTTGCCGGTGCGGCCGCCCAACAGCTCGCGTACCTGGACGGTGGTGGATGCCACCTATCGCACCGTGGCCCCGGTCGAGGAATGGATCGAGGCACACCGTCTGCACTGGTCACCGAACACTGTCCGCAGCTACGCCACAGCGCTGGCTCAATGGTGGACCTTCCTCGAACAACGAGGCGACGTCGGAGGCTGGGATCACGTCGGTGTCCCGGCGGTCTCGGCTTTCGTCTCCTGGCTGCACGAAGGCCGCGTATATGAAGCGAAGCTGCTGTCGGAGGGGAGTGAGCAGCCACCGTCGCAGAGCACGCTGGCCACACGCCTGACCGCAGTGTTGTCGTTCTACCGCTGGCAACACCTGGTCCACGATGTCATGGTGGCCAAGCGGCTCCTGAAGGGCACGCCGCGCCGCACTCCGGCCCGTGGTTTGCTGGCGCACTTAGCCGCCCGGCGGCCGGCGCAGCCGTCGTCCCTGGTGCGGATTCGGCGTACCCGAGCGCGAGAGCGACCTCCGGTGCTGCTGCCCTTTCAGGTGCAGGCCATCTTGGACGGTTGCGCGGTCTACGACGGTGACGCGGGGGAGTGGCGGGGTAACCTACGCGACCGCATGCTGTTCGCGCTGCTGGCTGAGAGCGGGATGAGGCTCGGTGAGGCGCTCGGCATGCGGATCAGCGACTTCGTCATGGGCCGCGGCGGCACTCCGTACATCGACGTTGTCCCGCGCGTGGACAACCCCAACGATGCCCGGGTCAAGCTGCTCAAGGCGCGCCGTGTCTATGTCGGCGCCGACCTGGAGCGGCTGTTCGCCGACTACCTCACACACCTGGCCTTTCGGGCTGCCGGGTTGGGGATCGAGATCAGTGCCGAGGAGATGCTGTTCGTCAACCTTGATCGACCACCCTTCTTGGCACCGCTGCGCGAAAGCACCGTGCGCGACAAGGTGCGCTCGCTGAAGAAGAAGGGCGTCGGGGCGCCAGGCTGGACACCGCACTGGTTTCGGCACACCCATGCCACCGCATTGCTGCTGGCCGGTACCGCGGACTGGGTGGTCTCTCGGCGCCTCGGGCACGCCCATGTGCAGACCACGTTAGATCTGTACGGCTGGGTGAGCGAAGACGAGGCGCTGCGCGCGGCCGCCAACTGGGAGACCTACACCACGAAATGGCAGATCCCCGATGAGCAATAAGCAATTGATCCTCGTCTCGGCCGACGCGGTTGGTCCTTCCCTTGAGGCTTACGCCCGTCTGAAGAGCGACCTCCCGCAGGAGTGGCACGGTTCGATCATCGGACCCGGCATCGATGACTGGGATATGCGCAGCGCGAAAAGTCAAAAGATTGACCTCTCTGACCTGCCGGAGCACTTTCGCATTGAGCTGGCCTGGATGGCGCATTGGCAGTACCTGGATGGCATGCAGGTAGTGAGCTACTACATCAACGCCATGGCGCGCATGCTGCGGTGGGCAAGCCAGCAAGGGCACGAAAACCTGCCTATCTCCCTGGCCTTGTGGAAAGAGGAGGACTCTAGACGTCTGTACACCACGTTCCAGCAGGCCACGACAGGCTCCCCCGCTGCTGCCTCAACGCTCAAGCTCCTGCATTCTTGCCTGCGCCATGCCCAACTTGCCTTAGCCGCTCGTCTACACGACGGAGTCTGGTGGCAACTTGATCGCTGGCATCCTCGATGCGATCCGCGTATTCCCCTGCGCGAACGCGAGCCACAAAGCACCGAGAGTTGCAGTCCTGGTCAGATCCACCTCCCGTGGCTGCGTGAGGCCGCCAAATGGGTACTCGGCACTCTTGTGCAGTCCGGTGCCTTCTCGTGGTCAACACTGCTAAGTGTTCGAATGCCCGCGCTGTTGCGGTTCGATGACTGGTTACGCACGCTGCCCGACCCTGGGGTGATAGCGGGGGACCTGAGGCAGGCCTCGAGCCTGGCCGCCGCCTTTCGCCTGTGGGACAGTGTCCCGGCGAACCGCACGCGCGATGGCCGCCGGCCACGAACCGACCGCGTCGATCCCATCAAGGTGAACAACGACCTATTAGCCATCGCCGAGTTCATGTCCTTCCTGATTGACAACCGTGAGGAAGCACTGCGGACTCTCGGCCCTACCCTGTGGGATCGACTCGATCCGGCACACCCGGCGGCATGGGCGCGTCAGGTTCAGCGCAAGCCTGCCAGAGCGCCGGTCCTTGAGGAGAGCCAGTATGTCGACGATCATGCTTTGGCTCAGATCACCGCTTACTTGCCGGTGCTGGGCGCCGCCGAAGACGAGATGGTCACCGTAACCGTCAACGGTCGACAACACATGCTGGCGGGACAGGGCGAGCCGCAGGTGATGCGAATGTTGCTGCTGCAGATCCTGACTGGCCGACGTGCTGGCGAGATTTTAAGCTGCGAGTTCGGCTGCTTGTCACCCGCTACCAACCGAGTGATGCAGGCGGCCGAGGGGGAGCAGGTGGCACGTTTCCAATATGCGCAGAGCAAGATCGGGAAAGCGCCTGACACGATCCTCGTTGATGCTGAGGTCGTTGCTCTCATTCATGAACAGCAGGACTGGGTGCGCCGGCAACTCGGGGCGCCAACCCGCTACTTATTTCCTAAGCGCAAAGCCAACGCAGGTGGCACGAAAGCCTTCCCACGAGGCTCCTATAATCAGATTCTCGTTGCTTTCAGCGATCTGGCGCAGATCAGCGACAGCACGGGGCGGCCTGTTCATCTCAGCCATACCCATCGCTTCCGGCACACCCGGTTGACTCGTCTGGCCGAGCTCGGCCTACCCATCCATGTCCTGCAACGTTATGCCGGTCATGCCAACCCCACCATGTCGATGCACTACGTGGCCCGCCGTGACGAGCACGCCGAACAAGCCTTCGTGGCCACCCGCAGGTTCAAGGCCGACGGCAGTTTGGTCACCTTTACCCGCGAAGACCATGACGGCATGCAGTTGTTTGACCGCGCTGACCGTTTCCTGCCCAACGGATTTTGCTTGCTGCCGCCATTACAGAAGTGCGACAAGGGCAATGCCTGCTTGACCTGCGGTGTCTTTGTCACTGACGACAGCCATACCGCGCTTTTGGAGCGGCAATTAAGCGATACTAGTGCGCTTATTGAACGCACTACGGCTGCCTTTAAGGATCGCCATGGCGTACCGATGCCTGCCGACAATGTCTGGCTCATTCAACGCACCGCCGAACGTGACGCGCTGGTCAAGCTCTTGTCCGCGATGGCCGCCGCACCAGGGCGCGCCGTTCAAGGCGCCGGTTCACCCACTGCCGGGCCTGTTCCAGTCACGATCGACACCATTCGCTACCGTAGGAGCGCGCTATGAGGGTCGCACCATCCGAGGCCAATGAAGAGCAGCGACGCATCGACGCTCTTAGCAGAGAGGTCCGGCACGATTTCAAGACAAAAGTTAATGCTGCTCTAGCGAGCATCTTCGTGGCCAGCGGCTTTTGCCTGCGGCCGTCATCACTGCGATGCGATGCGGGCAATACCTGTTTGACCTGTGATGTCTTCGGCATCAATGCCATTCGGCATCGCAGGAACGCGCCATGATGGCCACACCGTCGGAATCTGCGGAGGCGCGGCGACAACGACGCATCGACGCTCTTAGCACGGCGGCCCGGCGTAAGTCTGAGGCGAAGATACAGGCAGCCGAGGCGGCCATCAAGCGTCTGGTCAGGAAGGGGGTGCCTGTGACGTTTCAGGCTGTGCAGCGAGAGGCGGGGGTTTCCCATTCGTTTCTGTACGGGAACCAGGGCTTGCGGCGACGTATCGAGCAATTTCGCCAGCGCTCCATGCCAGCGCGAGCAGTCGTTCTCGATGAGGCCGACCAAAGGGGTGCTGCGGACAATGTGGTTTTCTCCTTGACGGCGGAGATCACTCGACTCAAAGGGGCTCACCGGCAAGAGGTGAGCGAACTGCGTCGGGCCTTGGAGCGGGCCCATGGCGAGAACTTGATCCTGCGGCGGGAGTTGACGTATCGCGGTTGGAGCGGGCCGGCGCCGGTTGAGTAGGCATCTAGGTGATCACTTTGGATACCAGACAGAATCAACCTTCTGTCTGGTATCCAGTTAATAGTGCAAGTGTGCCACCCTTCGTCCCGGTCGTCTTACTTCAAGCGTCCGGCGTGACTATGGGTTCATCTCGCCGAATCTGTGTGGCGACGGCCACTTAAAGCCGCTTTGCATAGAAGGCACTCTTGGTAGATTCGTATGACCATGATCGTTAAGTCATCCTGTGATCATGGTCGTCTCAAATGATCTACATCGACCTGCCTGATGTCCGACCTTGTCCGCTTCAGTTCTACAGCCGTCTCCTCGAGCGGCTCAGTGAAGGCTGCTTCGTAGATGTAGTTGGGTCTCGCGTCTCGCTTAGCCTGCTCGGCGATCTTCGACTGTCTCATGGCAGCGGCTGCCATCGTCCACGAAATCGGCGCTCGAGCGGCCTCTCCGCTGTGCTGTCAGGGTGAATATTCGCTTTGGTGGGCAAATATGGGCAGGTCAGTGCCATTGGAGATCCTCGCGACCGGCAAGCCGCCCTGGATCTGATGGCGGGCCACTCCCCCTGTTGGTGATCTCACCGATGAGGCGCGGGCGTGATCCCAGCATCGGGCGGGGGTGACTACGGCCGGTGGGTGGCAATGAGACCCATGGCGTAACGGGAAGGTTACCGATAGTGCCGATCTGGTGGAACCAGCGCAGGTCCTGAGCTGCCGCGCGTTCGAGATACAGGCGCAGCAGGTGGGCGCAGGTTCGTGCGTCGCTTTCGGCGCTGTGTGCCCGGCCGGGGTCGATTCCCTCGGCGGTGGCGCAGTCGGTGAGCCGGTGGGAGGCCAGTGGCGGGCCGAAGCGGCGTGACAGGGCCAGGGTGCATAGGGACAGCAGGTCGTCGGGGGCGGCTCCGAGGCGGGCGAACTCGGTGCTGAGCACTTCGGTGTCGTAGCGGGCGTTGTGGGCGACGATCACGGCGCCGTCGAGCATGGCCGCGATGTCACCGGCGATCTCCGCGAAACGTGGGGCTCCTGCCAGGTCTGCGGCGGTGAGGCCGTGGATGTGCGTGGGGCCGGGGCCCGTTCCAGGGTCGACGATCGTGGTGTAGAGGCGGTCGTCACTGCCGTCAGGGTGCAGGCGGATGATCGCGATCTCGACGATGCGGGCCTTGCGGGCGTCGGTCGAGGTGGTCTCGACGTCGACGACGGCGTAGGGAAGGGATCCCAGTCGGTACCGACGGGACGCCGCGGCCGCGACGGCAGAAGGTTGGGCCTGTGCGGCCTGCGCGGGAGCGGCCTGGTCGGCGAGGGTGGCGATGGCCTGCTCGGTGCCGGGGATGTCGAGCTTGCGAGCGGCGTAGGAGCGGGTCAGCAGGTTCTCGCCGATGACGTCGTCGTACTTGTCGATTCTCTTGTCGGGGATCAGGCTCGCCAGGTCTGCGGCGTCGGGGAGGCCGGAGGCGGCCAGGTCGGCCAGCAGGTCCGCGGCCACCCGAGGTGGGGTGGCGCAGAGCAGCAGGGCGACACCGTAGCGGGCGACGTCGACGCCTTGCGCATGCAGGGCCAGGGCGGTCGTGGTCATGATGGCGTCTCCCCGGAAGGGGAACAGCAGGCTGTCGGCGCCGTAGCCGAGGAGCGGGCTGTGGTGCAGGCCGAAACGGCGGTAGGTGGCGCGGCCTTCGGCCAGGAGGTGCTGGCCGGTCGCGTCCAGGTAGGGCGGGATGGCGGAGTCTTCGTAGATGTGGCGCATCTGGGTGCGGATCCGGTCGTGGATGTCGGGGCCGGGGCCGGCGAAGCGCGGCGGGCGGCCGCCGGAGGCGCGGGTGACGTCGATGACCTTGGCGTGGGTGTCGATGGTGAGGATCCGCCAGCGGCGGCCGGCGAAGATGAGCAGCGCCCCCTCGGGCGGGGAGTTCTCCAGGGGAAGGCTGCCGAGGGTTCGTCCCGCGGTGACGATCCGGTATTCGGTGGGGGCGGCGAAGGCGGCGTAGAAGGTGTAGTGGTTGACCAGCCGCTCCCCCACTTCCGCGTGCAGCAGCAGGCCGTCGCTTTCCTGGCGGATGAGCCGTCCGGCGCCAAGGTCGCGCAGCAAGGCGGCGAACGTCGGCGCGTCAATCGTGCGGAACGGTCCTTGGGCGCACAGGGTGCGGTAGGCGTCGGCCGGGGTGATGCCGCCGTGCTGGGCGATGAGGGACAGAAGCTGCTGCACCAGCGTCGACAGGTGTAAAGCCGCGCCGTGGGGAGGTTCGTACCAGCGTTGCAGGAGCAGTTCGATGGTCGCGACGGCTTGGACGAGTTGGGTGCGGAGTTCGTCGGCGGGGTGGATGGCAGGGGTCGGTTCGGGTTCGCTGATGTAGAGCCGCAGGACGGCGGGGCCGCCGCGTCGTCCGGAGCGGCCGAGTCGCTGGCGCAGGGCGGCTACGCTCGGGGGCGCGCCGACTTGGGCGATGGAGGAGACCGAGCCGATGTCGATGCCCATCTCCAGGGTGGAGGTGCAGACGGCGGTGGTCGGCCGGCTGCGGTCCTTGAGGCGGGACTCGGTGTGCTCGCGGATGTCCTTGGACAAATTGCCGTGGTGGGGCAGAAACTCGTTCGGCACTCCCCCGGTGTCGCAGCGGCGGCTGAGCAGGTCGGTGTAGTCCTCCACCGCGCCCCGGGAGTTGGCGAAGATGAGGTTGTGTGACCCGCGCAGGGTGGCGAACAGGTGGTCGGCGATCGCGAGGCGGTCGCCGGAGGTGATGTCGTCGGTGCTGACGTCGGCGCCCAGCGCCTCGTGCGCGGCCTGGGCGCGCGGGTCGAGCGTGGGTGCGGTCTCGACGTAGCCGCGTACCTGCAGGCGTAGCTCTTGGGCGTCGGAGGTCGAGACGATCGAGATGACCCGCTCTCCCGCTCCCGGGCGCAGGAAGTCGGCGGCTTGGCTCATGTCCCCGAGGGTCGCCGACAGGCCGATACGAGGAACGCGTCGGCGCGCGGCCAGGTCCAGTCGATGCATGAGCGACTGTAGTTGAGCGCCGCGCTCGGTTCCGATGAAGGAGTGCAGCTCGTCGATGACGATGTAGCGCAGCGCGGCGGTGAGGTCGCCCATCTTCCAGCCGCGCAGGACGAACAGTGCCTCCAGTGATTCGGGGGTGATCAGCAGGATTCCGCGGGGCTGGTCGATCAGCTTGCTTTTGAGGTGGGAGCCGACGTCGCCGTGCCAGCGGGCGACCGGGAGGTCAAGGTGGGCGCAGAGCTCGTCCAGCCTGCCGTACTGGTCGTTGATGAGAGCTTTGAGGGGGCTGATGTAGATCGCGGCGAATCCAGCGGTTGTCGGTGGCTGGTCGGTCAGGGCCGAGCAGATCGGCAGGAAGGCGGCCTCAGTCTTGCCGGAAGCGGTCGCGGCAGCGATCAGGACGTCGCCGTCGCCCGCCAGGATGGGGGCGACGGCCGCTTCCTGGGTGGGGCGCAGTTCCGGCCAGTCCTGCTGCCAGATCCATCGCTGGATTGCCGGGTGAAGCCGTTCGAAGGACTCAGAGCCGGAAGGAGGCGAGGTCGTCATCGCCTGTCCTTCCCCCTTGAGGAGCCCACGCGGGTGTCGCGGCGCTGTCGTCTTCCTCGAGCGGCGCCAGGTCGGGGTTGGCCTCCTGGGCCAGTTCGACCGAGGGCAGGATCTGCCGCCAGTCGATGCCGGGGTTCTGCTCCAGTACGGCCAGCAGGTCGCAGAACGCCTTGATGGTGGTGCGGGGCGTGCGGAAGTAGGCCTCGCCGATGCGGCCCGAGCAGTGCTGCATGAAGGCGGGCAGCGCCTCGTCGCCGAGCAGGTAGCGGGAGGGGTCGCCGCCGGCATGAACGTAACGGAGCTTGGCCAGCAGCACGTACAGGTCTTCCTGGGTCAATGCGGCCAGGCGCAGTACCGGCCCGGAGTAGTCGACCAGGCCGCCGGCGGCGAAGGTGTTCTCGGCCAGCCGTGATTGCAGGGCGGCGTAGCTGTAGAGGCCGCGGCGGGTGTCGGCGAGGAATTCCGGGGTGCCGCCGAAGACGAAGCCAAGGTGGGCGGCGCTGCCTTGGAGGGTGTCGTTGAGGATGCGCAGAATCTGCTCGTAGTTGGCGTTGCGTGCCTGGGTGGAGGCCAGTTTGTAGAGGTTGACCATCTCGTCCAAGCACACCAGGAGGCCGTCGTAGCCGGCTAGCCGGACGAATCGGCTCATCAGCTTCAGGTGGTCGTGGAAGGTGGAGTCGTCAATGATGGTGCGCACCCCGAGCGCGGAGCGCGCCTCGGTCTTGGTGGAGAATTCGGCCCGTAGCCAGCGCACGGCCGCGGATTTGAGCTGCTCGTCGCCGCTGTCGTGGCCGCGCCAGTAGGCGCCGACGACCTCGGCGAAGTCGTATCCGCCGGTCATCTCCGACAGGTGGGCCAGCCGCTGCCGGATGATGTGGCCGGGATCGGTTCCGCTGTGCTGGGCTTCGGCCAGGGCGGTGGAGACGAACCGCTCCACCACGCTGGTCAGCGCTCCCCCGTCCGGCTTTGCCCGGGTGGCGAGGTTGCGCATCAGCTCAGCGTACAGGCTGCGTGCCTGTCCGCCACTGGAGTGCAGGCGCCGGTCGGGGTTGAGGTCGGCGTGTACGGTGACGAGTTTCTTCTCCATTGCGATGGAGCGCACCAGGTGCAGGAAGAAGGTCTTGCCCGCCCCGAAGTCGCCGATGACGAACCGTACCGCCGCTCCCCCGCCGGCGATCCGGTCGATGTCGCTGACCAAGGCCGTCACCTCGGGTTCTCGCCCTACCTGCACATGGCGCTGGCCGGCGCGCGGGACCACGCCCGCGCGCAGTGACTGCAGCAGGGCGTCGCGCTCGCGGGGACGGATAACGGTGGAGCTCACGTCAGCATCTCTCCCAGCAGATGTCGGTCGACCCGAATCGGGTCGTCTCCGTCGAGCAGCGGTTCGCCCGCCAGCTCGTAGGCGGCTTCGTTGATGCGGTCCAGTGCCCCGTCGGGCAGCAGGTTCCAGCGCGCGGCCAGCTGCTCGAACTGCCCGCGCGAGATCTGCTCGGCGGTGGTGAGCGCGCGCACCAGCCCGGAGTGCCGGCCGTCCAGCCCGGCGACCGGGTCGGCCGCCGGAGGCGGGGGTGGGGGTGTTGGGTCTTCGTCGGTGAAGATCGATCCCAGCAGGGCTCCGACTCTCGCCGACTCGGCGAGTTTCGCCGCGATCACCTCTTGGTCGAGCTGCACCGAGGACGACGCCGCCGGTGGAGCTGACGGGGTTGGCGGCGGGGGGATGGCGTATCCCTGCTCGGGCTGCCCGGGACGGACGATGACCGGCGCGGACGCCGGAGGCGGGGCGGCGGGGGCTGTCAGGGCACTTTGCGCGAGACCGGGGTCCAGGCCCAGCAGGCGGTAGATCTTGGTGAGGGTCTTGATCTCGGCCGAGGAGATGTGGCCGTCGGCGGCGGCCACCGCGGTGAGGAATTCTGCGACGTAGGAGCGTTGAGCCTCGTCGATGCCCGCGATGCGCCGGGTCAGGCCACTGAGCTTGACTGGTGTGGCGATAAGCCAGCGCAGGTGGGCGTGCAGGCGCCGTCGCTCATCAGAGGTCAAGTGCAGGGCGCGCTCAAGGTGTTCGCTCAGGTGGCGCTGTTCGGCCTGGGAGGTCTCCCCGTCGGCGGCGCTGACCGCCGCGGCCAGGTGGAGCAGCACGGTGGCGGCCTGGTAGGCGTCCGAGGCCGCCGCGGTGGGGCCGCCGGGGGCAGCGAACAGCACCATGGGGCCGGCCGATGGCGTTGGTCCGCCCAGTCGTGGGTCGGGTTCGACGCCGATGCCGGCGGAGCCCAGCAGCCGGGCCAGAGCGATGACGTCTTTCTTGACCGGCTTGGTGTCCGGTGCGGAGATCAGGGCGGTGAACTCCTCGGCCGCGACCAGGGCCGTCTCGGCTGCTCCCAGCCGGGTTCGCGCCCAGGTCACGGCCTGCCCGGCGCCACCGGCGGTCAGATCGAGCAGTTCGATCGGGAGGAGTGCCTGGGCCTGCACGCTGGCGTGGCCGTCGGGGGCGCGGCCGATGAAGCGGCTGTAGGCCTCCAGCTCCGAGGTGCATTCGTCGGCCAGCGCCACCAGCTTGCGGGTCGGCGCGGCCAGGGTCAGCACTTCCGGGATGCCGGCGAGCGTCAGCTCGGCGACTCCACGAAAGCCCGCGCTGGCGGGCCGGTAATCGAGGGCAATCTCCGTTCGGCCGGGTCGCACGACCAGGCCTTGGCCGTGGCGTGCGGTGTAGCGCAGCTGGAACAGGGCGTCGAACTCGGTTGCGCAGCGGGTGGCGGCGGTGCGTGGGTAGTAGTCGGGGTGAGAGCGGATCCAGGTCAACGCCCACTGCGCCGGGATCGGTCGTCCCTGGAGAGCGAAGGAGCCCAGCCCTGCGCGTAACCGCAGCGGGGGTGGTGTTTCGCGAGCCGGAGCCGGTGGTGCGCCGGCGCTGAACTGGGCTCCGGCCAGGGTGAGGATCTCCAGTGCCTGCTCGAACTGCCCGGCGTAGCGTTGGAAAGTGCCGTGTCCGCCGTAGATGCCGAGCAGGCGCCGGACCTCGGCGTGGATGATGGGCAGCTCGTACACGGCGGTGGAGCGATCCAGTGCCAGGTCGTGCAGGGCTCGGCGTTCCAGCCCGTAGAGGTAGAGGAACACGTAACCGATGGGCACCTGCGGGTAGCGCCGTCCGTCGGCGAGCCAGGCGAGGTAGGCGGCTCTGGACTGTGGCGGGATCGTGGCGTATGAGGGCCAGTAGTCCAGGCCTTGCCCGCTCCAGTCGGGTCGGCGTCCGTCGACCGGTAGCCGGGGGTCGATCAGCGCGGGTTCCACAATGGCGCCGGAGGCGGAGGCCAGCCCGGAGCCGACATAGAGCAGGCCGCCGACGATGTTGTGGCCGGCGAGGGTGATGCCCGTTCCCGGCGGCAGCCAAGAGGCGTGGGGAGTAGGAGGCGTGGGCGCGGTGGGAGTCGGTGGGGCGAAGGAGGCGCGCCGGTCGACCGCTCGCTGGGAGACGTTACTGCGGCGCGGAGGGACGGGCAGCGGCGGTGGCTGGTGGTCTGCGCTGCGGCGAAAGCGATCAAGGAATCCCATCCGCCCACCTCGTCGTCGTGTTCCGATCACCAGTGACGGTCCTGACCGTGATGTTCCGCGAAACAGCAGCCAGGCGTGATCACTTCGCCACGGACTGCACCCTAACCCGCACCCCATTCGCCCACACAACTCGGCAGGGATCTCGTTATCATCTTGCATCCCGCTAGGAACAGACCTAAATCTCCATTTTAGGCGTCCAATTAATCGTCATCCCGCAGACCCAAAACCCATATCGCCCAAAATGGGCATATTGGCCTTTGACCTCAAAAGATTCCTGGATGGATTGGAACGCGCCACGAGTTTCCCCATAAGCCCCACCAGTGCTTTTCCTGCGCGTCATCATCAGAGACCTGAAACGGTTTTCACGACGCGAGGGAACCCGGGTGAAGCTGCTACACGCCGCCGATCTTCACATTGACAGCCCGCTGCGCGGACTGTCCTCCTACGAAGGCGCTCCGTCCCAGGAACTGCGCACCGCGTCCCGGCGCGCGCTGGAAAACCTCGTTGCCCTGGCCATCGCCGAAGAAGTGACCGCGGTGCTGCTGGCGGGCGACATCTACGACGGAGACTGGCCTGACTTCCAGACCGGCCTGTTCTTCACCCGGCAGATGTCACAACTACGCGACGCCGGCATCCCCGTCTACATGGTCTCCGGCAACCATGACGCGGAAAGCCAGATGACCAGGCAACTGCGCCTGCCGGAGAACGTCCACATGCTCGATTCCCGAGCGCCGGAGACGATCCCCAACGAGGACAAAGGGCTGGCCGTACACGGCCAGGGGTTCGCCGAACGCGACATCACCGCGAACCTCAGCCTGTCCTATCCCGACCCGTGCCGCGACCTGTTCAACGTGGGTCTGCTGCACACCGCGCTGACCGGACGAGAAGGCCACGCTCCGTACGCCCCCTGCTCGATGAGCGACCTGCAGGCCAAGAACTACGACTACTGGGCCCTGGGACACGTGCACACCCGCGAAGTCGTCTCGCAAGACCCGTGGATCGTTTTCCCTGGAAACCTCCAGGGACGTAGCGTCCGCGAGACCGGCCCCAAGGGCTGCACTCTGGTCACCGTCGATAACTTGCGCGTGCAATCGGCCATTCACCATGATCTGGACGTGGCCCGCTGGCACCACCTGCGCATCGACGTCTCCACCGCCACCGACGCCGATGCGGCCCTCGACCTGGTTCGTACGCAGCTGGCGTCCCTACCGGGCGGACGGCTTCGAGCGGCCCGCGTCAGTCTCACCGGCAACAGCTCCGCGCATCTGCAGCTGTGGCACGACCGCCCCCGGCTCGTCAACGAGATCCGTTCTCTGGCCAACGACTTCGGCGAGCTGTGGGTGGAGAAGGTACGCATCGAGACCCGTACGCCAGAGGCCCCAAACGAAGGAGCGACAGGACTGCTCACCGAACTGCGGCGAACCGCGGACGTGCTGCGGGCCGATGAGGACATCCTGCGGAGGCTGATCACCGCTACTCCCCTGTACGCCTCCTTGCCGAGTGACGCGCGCGGCAAGGACGGTATCCGCCCGCAGGATCCCCAATGGCTGAGCCGGATCGGCGATGACGCCATAGACCTGTTGGAGGCCATGCTCACCGAAGGCAGGACTCGATGAGAATCGACCGGCTGGACCTCACCGCTTTCGGTCCCTTCACCCAGCTGACACTGGATCTGTCGGCTCCGGGAGTTCATCTGGTCTCCGGACCGAACGAGGCAGGCAAGTCGACCGCGTTGCGTGCCCTCGACCAGCTGCTGTTCGGCTTCGACGCGCAGTCTCCGTACGACTTCGTCCACGCCAGGGCCTCCCTGCGGCTCAGCGCACTCCTGCGCGGTAGCGACGGCATCGGCGTGGAAGTTACCAGGACGAGAGCCAGGCAGCCCACCCTGCGCGCCGATGACGGCTCGGTGCTGGAAGCGGCCCTGTTGGACGTGCTTCGCCACCGCATCGACCACACCACGTTCACCTCCGTGTTCGCCCTGAACAGTGCGGAACTTCGCAAGGGCGGCCAGAACCTGGCGGGCGGAGGAGGAGACTTCGGACACGCTCTCGCCGCGACGCGATCGGGAAACCGCCTCACCGAGATCCTGCGAACGCTCGACCGGCAGATCAAGGACCTGTACAAGCATCAAGGCAGCAAGCCGGTCATCAACTCCAAGCTCATCGAGTTCAAGAACGCTCGGACCCGCATGCGAGAAGCGTCGCTGCCCCCGCGGGATTACACCGAACGACACCAGGCGGTCAGCACCGCCGAACAGTCCCTCGCCGACCTGGACACCGAGTTGAAGCAGGCTAGAGGCGAACACTCCCACCTCAAGCTGCTCAGCGACGTTCTGCCCTCCCTGCACCGCCGCCAGGAGTTCCTGGATCAGATCGACGCGCTGAACGCCGAAGGCCCGCTGGCCACCCAGGAGGCGGTCGACCGCCTCGCGCCCCTCCTGCACGAACTGCGGGCCGCGGACGACAGCCTGGCCGACAGCCGACGACGCCTGGAGGAAACAGCCCTCAAGCTGGATGAGCTGATCGTCGACGAGGACCTTCTCGGCGCCCAAAACGCGATCGAAAACCTCTTCCAAGATCGCAAAGCTGCGGCGGAGGCCGCCCAGCGGCTGGCCAGGTTCGCTGGTACGGCGACCAAACTGCGTACCGAAGCTCAAGCCCTGCTTCAACAGGTCTATCCCGGCGCCCAGCTCACCGAGACCACCCGCTACACCGTGCCCGCTTCCCTGCGCAGCCGGGCCGTGGAACTCCACGAAGAGCGCACCAGGGCAGATACCGCATTGAAACAGAGCCGTAAAGCGTTTGAGCAGCGACGCCGCGCTCTCGAAGACACCGGTAAACGGCTCAGTGAACTTCCCGCGACCGAAGACAGCGGGCCGCTTCGAGCGATTCTCGACGCGATCCCCCACGACCTGCTCGGCCAGATAGCCGGCATCGACGAAGACGCACAACGCATCCGAAGCGGCGTCGAACACCTCCTGCATGACCTGCGACTACAACCTTTGACCGTACAAGAGGTGACAGCCCTCAGTGTTCCCACCCGCGCCCAGATCGAGGCGCACATCGCCGCTCTGAGCGACCTCAAGCATGAGCGCGGCGATCTAACCAAACGCACCAAAAACCTTAACAAGCAACTGGCGGCCAACCGGCTGAGCCTAGCGACCTTGCTGAACAACGACCCACCGCCCAGCGAGGATGACCTACTCGAGGTTCGATCCCTGCGCGATGTCCTCTGGCAGGAGATCAACGCCGGTCGATCGGAGCGTTGCGCGGACTTCGAGCAGGCGATCGTGCGCGCCGATCGGCTTGCCGACCAGATGCGCAAGGACGCCCATCGGATCGCCGAGCGCTACCGGATGGAGCTCCAGATTGGTAGCGATGAGCGCGAGCTGGGCGAATTGGACGAAGAGCAAGCCGATCTTCGGCGATATGCCGAGAAATTGGATGCCGAATGGAGCGGCCTGTGGCAGGACTTTCCCGGTCCACTCCCCCTGCCTGCCGCAGCCCTGACCACCCTTGACGACGTCAGAAAGCTCCGAGAAGCCTTCAGCGAGCTGAGCACGGCGCAGGCCAGGCTCGCCTCCTTCACCGGGCAGGCTCACCAGCACATCGAGCGGCTGCGGGAAGGTTTGCGTGAACCGCACGGCTCGACCTTGCTGGGCACGCATAACGCCTTGGTCGAACTGCCCGAACTCCGCGAGACCGCCGCGGCCCGGCTGAGCCTGCAGGAAAAGACCGCCGGGGAACACGCCACGATGCGGGAACGTCTGGCCTTGGCGCAGGCTGAACTCACCGCCGTCGAGACTCAGATCTCCGAACACGAGCAGGACCTGACCGACTGGCAGGCCGAGTGGGACACCTGGCTTACCCGCGTCGATCTGCCCGCCGACCACGACACCGCTGACGCGCTGGCCGACTTGGAACGGCTCCACCGGGTCGCGGCCTTAATGACCGACGCCCTCACCAGCGAACAAGAGTCGCAACACGCCACCGCCGTGATCGAGCGTTTCCACACCCTGCTGCAAACGACCTCCGCCGCGTGTGGCCGCCGCTTTCCCGACAACATCTCCGAGCGTGATCAGCTCGTCGCCGCCCTCTACGACGAAGCCAAGGCTAACCGCTCGCATTTCGAACAACGCGCCATCCTGCGCAGCGCGCATGACGAACTTCTCAGCGCTGTCGCGGGTTTCCGTCAAACCAGCCAGCGACTGACGACCGAGCTGACCGGCCTGGTACGAGCGTCGAAAGTGGACGACCATAGTGCCCTTGCCGAGGCTGTGCGGCGACGGCAACGCCATATCCTTCTCAGCGCCAACCTCGAACAGGTGATCCAGGCGATCCCCGCCAGAGGCGACAAGCTCGATGCCCTCATCAGCGAGGCCGCCGACGCCGACGGCAGTCGGCTCGAAGCCCAGCTGGCCGAACTCACCGACCGCATCACCGACCTCGACAGGCAACGGACCCAGCAAGCCGAGCTCACCGGAAGCAAGAAAACCGAGCTGGCACAACTTGACGGATCGCCTGCAGCCGCTCGGGCAGCGGCCGAAGCGGAGATCTCCGTCGCGGCCTTGATAGAGGAGAGCGAGGAATACCTGCGCCTGCAGGTCGCCCGCACCATCGTCACGCGATGCATGGAGGACTATCTACAGGCGCAGCAAGATCCGATCCTGCTGCGGGCAAGTGACCTGTTCACCCGCCTGACCTTGGGGCGGTTCTCCGGCCTGGAACTCGACCACGAACACGATGCTCCCCTGGTACTGGCCCGCCGAGGATCAGAGCTGCTGAGCGTCAACCAGCTCAGCGAAGGCACCACCGACCAGCTCTATCTCGCCCTGCGCCTGGCTTCCCTGGAGCGCTACGCCGAAGAAGACCGCACACTCCCCTTCACCGTCGACGACATCTTCATCACCTTCGACGACCACCGCACCCGCGCGGCCCTGGCAATTTTGAACGAGATGGCCGACCGCTTCCAGATGATCGTGTTCACCCATCATCCCCACTTGATCGACCTCGCCCGGCAAGAACTTCCCGCCGGTCGGCTGCACGTCCACTACCTACCGGTCTTCACACCCGGCCGCAGCGACGCCTCACCTCCCCAAAGCACCGAACGTCTCTGCCGCACCTGCCAGCAGCCCTTGGCTTATTCGGGCAGAGGCAGGCCTCCGGTGGAGTGCGAGACCTGCAATCGCACCCGACGCTGAAAAGCCACCCCGCTCGCTCATCTCGCGGCACTGACCAAGATCACTGATCGGTGCCGTCAGCAAAGATCGAAGTGGCTCGCGGACGCAAGTGGATCTACGCGGCGGACGCCGTGTAGATCTTCTCGACGATCTCGGTGGGAAGGAGCGCGCGGGCGTCGGCGCTAACGGTGGAGTTCAGGAAGCTTAAGAGTGCTGACGGCTGTTCCGGCCGTCCGAGTGGGACGGGTTCGACACGCCGCCATCCCCTGGCGGATATCGTCTTGACCGCTGTGAGGTAGCTGCGGTCGTTCATCTTGCCAAGCGTCTTGGCGCGCATGAGGAGAGCGGCCAGCGAGACCTGCCAGTGGCGCTTGAGCTCGAACAGTACCTGCCAGTCGACCCTGCTCGGCAACTGGTCGTAGATGTCCTCGGCTGGCATCAGGAACGCCGCGGCGAACTGATGCGCCTGCGTCTCCACTTCCTTGACACCCCAGATCTGCTCACCATGAAGAACCAGATGGCCGAGCTCATGCGCGCAGTCGAATCGTGACCGGGCGCGGTCATTCTTGTCGGTGCCGAGCACGACGACCGGATGGTCGGCGAACGGGAGAGAGAAAGCGTCGACGTCGGTGTTACCCAGCGGCAGGCGGATCACTGCCACGCCGTGCTGTTCGAGGAGGTCGACCACGTCGGTGACCGGGCCGGCCGGAAGGTTCCACGACGACCGGACGCGGGCCGCAATCTGTTCGATCTCGGTGATGTCGGCGTCCAGGCCGCTCGCGGGGATGAGCGGGACGTTGTGGGCTGGGAACAGACGGGCATCGGCCGCATGGAGGACGAGGTCGTGGGCGACGTGCCCGATCGCGCGGGCGTGGCGCCGGTCGGTGACCGAGGTGCGGCGCAGCGACCGAAAGAAGCCCTCATGACTATCGGCCATCGGTGTGTGGAAAAACTCGATCGGGACGTTGAGGAGCTCGGCCAGGAGGCCGGTGGTCTCCGGCTTCGGCCGTGCGGCGCCGCTCTCGAACTGGCTGATCGCGGCCGGGGTCACGTCCGCCTTCTTGGCTAGCTCCGCCTGACTCCATTTGGAGAGTTCGCGTGCGGTCCGAAGGCGTGTCCGGTCGAACGCCTGCGTGCTCATCTGATGCCCCTTGCCTGATCTTGTTCCTCATCTTGTCGGATCGCCCGGTCTACCCGTACGCCCCGGGGGTGTCCAAGGGCAAAACGTTACGATCTCAGTGTAGAAGTTCACGCGGAACTTCTTGCTGTGATATTAAGTACTCTCGATAGTGGAGATCATCTGGGGGTGCTCTCCTTGGCATCGCAGTTACCCGGGGGCCACGTCGTGCCAACCGAGCGTTTCCAGATCCTGGCCTTGGACGGCGGAGGGTTTCGCGGGATGTTCTCCGCCGCGGTCCTGGCTCGCCTCGAAGAAGACCTCGACATCCGCATCGTCGACCACTTCGACCTCATCGCGGGCACCTCGACCGGCGGGATCATCGCCCTGGGTCTCGGGCTCGGGCTCTCGCCCAAGGAGATCGTCGATTTCTACACCGGGCACGGACCGCGGATCTTCCGCAATCGCAGCAAGTTGCGCGTCATGCGGCACCTGCTTCGCGCCAAGTACGGTGCCGGGCCGCTGCGCGAGGCCCTCACGGAGGTGTTCGGCGAGCGGACCTTCGGAGAAAGCACCAAGAGGTTGGTGATTACCTCGTACAACCTCCGGGCGGATGATGTGTATCTCTTCCGGACGCCGCACCTGCAGACGCTGAAGCGCGACTGGCGCGAGAGCGCGGTGAACGTCGCGCTGGCCACCTCGGCCGCACCGACTTACCTGCCGGGGATGTCGTTGGACGGCGCCCGGCTCGTCGACGGCGGCGTGTGGGCGAACAACCCGACGATGGTCGCGCTGACCGAAGCGGTCGGACCGCTCGGCGTCCCGTTGAAGGCGATCCGGGTGTTCAGCCTCGGCACCACGACCGAGGTCCGCAACCGCCACCGGCGCCTCGATCACGGCGGTCTCCTGCCATGGGCGAGCGACGCCGTCGAGGTCCTCATGCGGGCGCAGAGCGAGAGCGCAGCCAAGCAGGCCCGGCACTTCCTTGGGAAGGACAACGTGCTCCGCCTCAACCCGACGGTCCCCGCGGGCGTCCTCGCGCTCGACAAAGTCGACGTCAACACCCTCTACGGACTGGCCGGCCACGTCAGCCGCGACGCCTCCCCGGCCGTCCACCGGACCTTCTGCGATCACCGTGCACCGGTATTCGCTCCCTTCTACCCCGCCCGCGAGGACTGACATGGACACGCTGACGCAGGCGCCAGATCTGGACACGCTCCCCGGAATGCTGTCGGATGTGATCAACGGCGCCGTCGAGGTGCTCGACATCTCACCGGACTTGCGCGACACTGCGGTCGAGCACTACGAGGAGGTCGGCACCTGGCTGGCCGAGAACGGCGGCACCGGCTGGAAGATCTACCCTCAAGGATCCTTTCTGCTGGGGACGGTCGTCCGGCCCTTCCGGATCACCGGCGAGTACGACATCGACCTGGTGTGCTGGCTTCCGCTGGCCAGGGAGAGCGTCACCCAGCAGGCCCTCAAAGACCGTGTCGGCGGTCACCTGGCCTCTTACACCAAGTGGAAAGCCGACCAGGGGCATGAGGACGGGCCCCTGAGCATCGAGCCCAGCCGCCGCTGCTGGACGCTCGGCTACGAAGGATTCCACCTGGACGTGTTGCCGTCCATCGACGACGAAGAGCGCCCGCCCACGGGAATCCTCCTCACCGACAAGAACCTGCGGGCGTGGCAGCGTAGTAACCCCAAGGGGTACGCGGCCTGGTTTCAGGAGCGGTCGAAGCCGACGCGGCCCATCGAGGCCAAGCGGCACCCCAGCGTCGCCAACGTCCCCGCCTGGCGGACCCGCAACACGCTCCAGCGGATCGTCCAGGTCCTGAAGTGGCACTGCATGATCACATTCGAGGACGACCTCGACAACCGGCCGCCGTCCATCCTCATCACCACCCTCGCCGCCCACGCCTACCAAGGCGACACGGACCTGTTCACCGCGATCCGCAACGTGCTCGACGGAATGCCGCACTTCATCGAGAAACGTGACGGCATCTGGTGGGTGCCCAACCCGGCACACGACGGCGAGAACTTCGTCGACAAATGGAACGAATACAACGAGCGGCGGATCGCGTTCCTCCGATGGTTCGACGAGATCAGAAGGACCGTCGACGACCTGGCCGGGATGGAGGGCAAGGGACACCTCGCGGTGTTCTCCCGCCTGACCGAATCGTTCGACCGCGAGCCCATGCGCCACTCCATCAAACGCGTCGCAGCCAACCTCGGCCGCCACTCCGGGGACTACCGGATGAGCGGAACCGGCCTGCTGTCGGCCTCTTCGACGGCGACCGGCCCCCGAACGGGCGGAAACACCTTCTATGGCCAGCACTCCGCGCCGCGCGGTTAACCTCGGGCGGCAGGCCGCCGCGATCCACGCGGCCCTGCCGCACGCTCGAGCGCAGGTGCGCGACGGGCGCTTGACGTGCAGTGTCACCCTCCAGCCCAGCGCCATCTGCCGGGTCTACACGGTGGAGGTGACCTACCGCCATCGCAGCCGCCCCCGCGTGATGGTCATCGATCCGGAACTGAAACTGCACCCGCGCGCCACGGCGTTGCCACATGTCTACCCCAAAGGCGACCTGTGCCTGCACCTTCCCGGCGAATGGAACGACAGCATGCTCCTGGCCAGGACGATCATGCCGTGGACGTGCGAATGGCTCCTCCACTACGAGCTGTGGCTGATCACAGGACGGTGGGCAGGCAGCGGCGCCCCCCACGCCGTCGCCAACGATGAAACGACATGGAACGACGCCTGAACCATCGCTCCGCTGTGCTCCTCAGCAAGGATGTAAAGAACGGCTTCGGCTCACTTACGTTCGTCTCCAGCGCCTTTTCGTCCATGACGATCAGTGGAGGCTCCGACCGAAGAAACCCAGCGGTAGACGCCGTGAGCTGCCTGCCATGCTGAGGAGAATCGGCCGTTAATCAATGCGCCGCTACCCCCGACACACCGAAGGAAGACATCGTGCTCGACCTAGAAGGACAGATCCATCGCGTCTGGAACCCCGACGTTCGCCCTTTGATGGAGGAGGCGCTGCGCTGCTACCACGCCGGCGCCCTTCGGGCCGGTATCGGACAGACCTGGATCGCCGTTGTGGCCGATCTGACCGAGAAGATCGTCCGCTTGGCCGACGAAGGAGACGGCGACGCCAAAGACTTTCGCACCCAGCTGGAAACCGCGCAGACCGCAGGTCTGGCCGCCGACGGTGTCACCGCCATGCAGGCCATCGAGCGCAGCATTCTGGATACCGCAGTCAAGCTGGAGCTCATCGACACCATCGCCGCCCGCGAGTTCGAGCGGCTCCGCCAGGACCGACACCTGTGCGTGCATCCGTCCCTGCGCCGCTTGGGCGAGACCTACCAGCCGCTGCCGGAAAGCGCCCGCGCGCACATGGCGATCGCTTTGGACTCCCTGCTTATCCACCCACCCACCCAAGGTCGCAAGGTCATCGACGATTTTATGGACCACGTGACCGAGCCACTATTTTCGGCCAATCCGGCCTACCTGCTGGCGACCTTCTTCGCTCGGGTCCGGCCCACTGCCCGACGTAGGATCGTCGACCTGGCGGCCAAACACGCCCTGACCGAACTTTCAGGGCCGCCCGATAGTTCCCCTGTTCTGCTGGCCGATCGCATGGCGGTGTGCCTGCGTGCCTTCAGCACCAGTGACTCGGCTATGGTAGCGGACGCACTGAAGAAGTCGCTGGACCGGCTGGGTAAGGCCGAGGGGCAGCAGCAGTTACGCGCCGCCGCTCGCTTGGCCGAGCTGGACGCCTTCTGGGACCTGTTGGACGCGCCGTTCACAGCTCGACTTGACGAGCTGATCGCTGGCCTGGTCCCTACCGACTCTTGGGAGGTCTTGACGCCGGAAAGCGCCGAGGCGTTGTCGATGGTGCGTGTGGCCCAGGCGCGTGCTGTACTACCCCGGCTGGAGTCCACCTTCGCCGCCCTGCCCGTCAGGAATCGCGCCCAGGTGATGGCCCGTCATCTCGCCCCTTACTTCGCCTCCTACGTCTCGGACCTGTTGGCGCAGGCGCCCGGATGGCGGGGAGCGGAAGAAATCACTCGCACGGCTGTGGTCCCCTACGGACCTTTGATGTCCGTTGAGCTCCTGCAGGAGGCATTGGCCGCTTGGGCGGCCGATGTTGACTGCCGCACCGCAGGCGGGATGCTCAACCTGGCGGTGGAGTTCTATCGCGCGACCGCGCACTTGCGCGCGACCGATCAGGAGGCATGGACGACCTTCCTCAAGGATGTCCGCGCGCGGGAGCCAGAGTCGAGCATGTACCGCTACACGGAACTCGAAGCCGAAATGCAATCCTGACCAGCGGGTATCGACCTATAATTATCGCGCCTCCAAGACCTGCGCGCTGAACTTCGTCTTGTAGCTGAGTTCGCCGTGAAAGTCTCGCCCTACCTGGACAAACACGGCGAGCTCACTGCCACAGCCGAGGACGAGATGGGTCGGCCCCGAGGGGACCACAGTCCGTGATCTCGCCGCATCCTTTCCCACTGCGGCCCGGCTCCGGTCAGGACACGCGTCGAAGGGCACGACCCGCGTGGTCACCGGCCAGAAAGGCCGCCGGAGGAACTGGTCGGTGTGCCGGGTCCTGGTCAACGGTCTGGCGACAAGGAAGGGCGGCCAGGTGAGCGTCGAGCACAAGGCCCGCCTCCACCTCGGATTCGCAGCGTGGCCACCCGGGCCGAGCAAGCGTGAGCCGAAAGACCTGCGCGTGCTCTCGATCACGTTGACGGTGACGGGCCGCGTCGGGTTGTGGAGGCGATCGAGGGCACGAGCGTGAAGATGTCCGGCGGGGTCCGCGAAGAACCGGCCGCAGGACGATGTCAACGGATTCGGCGCGTTTGAGCCGCTTTGCCTATCCGGTGGGGGCCTCTTACGGGTGGGCATGCTTCTCAGCCACGGCCAAGATACTCCAGCACGACCCGCTGGAACCGTTTCGGCGCTCCAGCACGGCTGATAACCCGCGCCTCCTTCGCCACTGTTGCTCTCGTGGCCACCCTAGACGATCCACCCCACACCCCGCCGGGTAAGGACCCCGCGAAGGCCGCCTCCAGCCAGGGCTTCGACTTCTCCTTCTCCGGCCTCAAGAGCGCCGTCGCCCGCCAGGTCGAACACGACCCCCGCCTGTCGGTGCCGGACGTCGCCGCCTCCTTCCAGGAGGCCGTGGCCGCCAACGCCCGGCTGCGCGAGGTGGCCGCCGGACGTTGCGCCGCCGCCGGTCTCACCCTGCGCGTCCCGCCGCCCGCCCTGTGCACCGACAACGGCCTGATGATCGCGGCGGTCGGCGACCTGCTGGTGCAGGCCGGCCACCCGCCTGCCACCCTTGACCTGTCCGCGAATCCCTCCTGCCCACTGACCAAGGCGGTTTGTGCATGACCGGTACGGCACCTCCCATCACCCTCGTCGGCACCGACGTGCTGCACACCCCATGCCGCCCGGTCGAGCACTTCGACGACGATCTCGCCCACCTGGTCGACGACATGTTCGCGAGCATGTGCGAGGCCAAGGGCGTGGGCCTGGCCGCCAACCAGATCGGCGTGGACCTGCGCGTCTTCGTCTACGACTGCCCGGACGCCGAGGACGTGTGGCGCAAGGGTGTGATCGTCAACCCGCGCCTGGAACTTCCCGCGCCGAAGGACCGCAACCTCGACGAGGGCGAGGAGGGCTGCCGGCCGCCACAGGGCCGAGCTCTTACGCCGGGATCTCCACGAGTCGGTGGTTGAGTGGTGCCGCGGAGAGGTCGATGCCGTCCGGCCTCGCAATGGTGATCCGCGAGAGAGGAACACTCCGGTCGTGGCCGATGCCGGTCACGCGGCCCGCGCAACCATCAGGAGCCCACCCATGAAGTTTGATCATGTACTGGTCGGCCGGGACGCCGACTTCGTGACGATCACGATGAACCGCCCGGAGCGGCGCAACGCCCTTTCGCTGGCCCACCTGCGTGATCTGACCACCGCCTTCGCGTCCGCCGGTGACAGCGACGCCTCAGGGATCATCCTGGCCGGGGCAGGTCCGGTCTTCAGCGCCGGCCATGACTTCGCCGACGTCGCCGAAGCCGACCTGGACGCGGTGCGCACCCTCCTGGAGTCCTGTCTCCAGCTCATGGAACTGATCGAGTCGGTGCCGCAGCCGGTGATCGCCCGCGTCCACGGCCTGGCCACCGCGGCCGGCTGCCAGCTGGTCGCCACCTGCGATCTCGCCGTCGCCGCCGACTCGGCCGGTTTCGCGGCGCCCGGCGGAAAGGGCGGCTGGTTCTGCCACACCCCGATGGTCGCCATCGCCCGCAACATCGGCCGCAAACGCGCCGCGGAGCTGGCCTACACCGGTGACACCATCACCGCCGCCCAGGCTCTCGACTGGGGACTGGTCAACCGGGTGGTGCCCGCCGCCGACCTCAACGCCGCCGTCGACGACCTGCTCGGCCGCGCCACCCGCGGCAGCCGCGCCTCCAAGGCCCTCGGCAAGCGCACCCTGAACCGGCAGCTGCCCCTGTCCCAGGCGGACGCCTACCGGCTCGCCACCGAAGTGATGGCCGAGTCCTCACAGTCGGCCGCGGCGCGAGAGGGCATGGCCGCGTTCCTGGCCAAACGCCGTCCGGAATGGAACGACTGACGAGCCGGACCTCAGCCGGGCTGAGCCTTGGCCGGTGAAGGGCCTTCACGTGAGATGCCGTTCGCTTGCCACGACGCGGGGCTCTCACGAGACATTGGCCGCGGGTTTCGCCGTCCGTTCCCGAACCCGGCCGGTCAGGTCTCGCCCGGATGCTGTCACCGCTGCCCGGCCGCCACCTGACCGATGGAGGCAGGCCCCTTTGTGAACTCTTCCAGCACCGCCTTGCGGGCCGCCCTCGACGTAACCAGGACTGGAGCGCGAGCGGGCAGGCCGTAAGGCCGGTTGCCTCATCGGGTCCAGATCGTGCCGCGGGCCTGGTATTCGAGGGCTTCTTCGACCTTGACGGCCACGTCCGCGTTCAGCTCGCGCTTGATCAGATACAGCGCCAGGTCCAGGCCGGAGGTGATGCCGGCCGCGGTGACCAGGTCGCCGTCGTCGACGACGCGGGCGTTCTTGACGACGCCGCCACGCGAGGCCAGCTCTTTCTTCGCGACCGTATGGGTGGTGCAGGGACGGCCGGTGACCAGGCCGGCCGCGGCGAGGATGATCGCGCCGGTGCAGAGCGAGGAGATGGTGAGCCTCGGGCGGCGGGCCGCGGCGAGCGCTCTCGGGAGCGCCCCGTTGTTGATCTCCGCCCAGATGCCGGGCTCGCCGGGGCGACCGCCACCGGGCACGATGATCAGGTCGGCCTGTTCGGGCCGCCAGCCGCGGTCGACCGTCACGCGCGTACCGAAGGCGGCGGTGATGACGCGAGGCTCGCCGAGCACCATGTAGCCGGTGTCGATCTCCCTTTCGCTGTACCAGCCGGCCAGTGAGAACACTTCTTGTGGCGCGATGAAGTCCTGCTCCTCCACACCGTCGAACATGACGATGCGTACCCGCAAAGGCCCCTTCTGGCCGCGCGGCGTGGCCGCGGCCGCCTGCTCGCCGATCAGCATTCCCATGCCGGCGACCGCGCCGCCCGTCAATACCGCCCGTCGTTCCATCGAAGCTCCCTCCAAGAGCCGACTCATGGGAATAGTCGGAGGCGGGAGAGCGAAAGTTCCCAGGAGCATCGATCAACGCGTGATGAGGCGCCCGGATCCGCGGCGTCCTGGGCGCCGTGACGCGCCAGGCCGCCGCCGGCGCCGCGGTCTGCTGCGGATCACCAGGGACTCCCCTGCCGCGCTGTCCCCGGCGCCTGGCGATGCTTGATGTGATCAGTCGGTGAGCTGGGTGGCGAGGAGCCGCGTGTAGGTGCCGCGGCCGGCGAGGAGTTCGGCGTGGGTGCCGGCTTCGGCGACCTGGCCGTCTTCCAGGACGACGACGCGGTCGGCGGTGCGGATGGTGGACAGGCGGTGGGCGATGACCAGGGTGGTGCGGTCGCGGCGGGCGGCGGTCATGGCGGCGGCGACCTCCTGCTCGCTTTCGGCGTCGAGGTTGGAGACTGCCTCGTCCATGATCAGGATGGGGGCGTCCTTGAGCAGGGCGCGGGCGATGGCGACGCGCTGGCGCTGGCCGCCGGACAGGCGGGCGCCGAGCTCGCCCGGCAGGGTGTCGTAACCGTCGGGCAGGCCGGTGATGAACTCGTGGGCGTGGGCGGCGCGGGCGGCGGCCTCCACCTCCTCGTCGGTGGCCTCGGGGCGGCCGAGGCGGATGTTGTCGCGCAGCGAGATGTTGAACAGGTAGACGTCCTGGGGGACGAGGGTGATCAGGCGGCGCAGGTCCTCCTGGGGGAAGTCGCGGACGTCGTGGCCGCCGACGGTGATCTGGCCGGCGGTGACGTCCCACATGCGCATCAGCAGGCTGGCGCAGGTGGACTTGCCCGCTCCCGAATGCCCGACCAGGGCGACGGTCTCGCCGGGGGCGATGGCGAAGGAGACGTCGGCGAGCGCCTCGGGCAGGTCGGGGCCGTAGCGGAAACGGGCCGCCTCGAAACGCACATGCGGCTCGACGGGGGCGGTAGGTGGGGTGGTGACGCGGTCGGTGACCGGGGTGGGGGTGTTCAGGATGGTCATGATGCGGTCGGCGGCGGCGATGACGAGGTTGAGGTCGCGGGCCACGTCGGTGACGGCGATGACCGGGGCGAAGGTCGTGGCGGCCAGGACGACGGCGACGGGGAACAGCGCCGGTTGCAGGCTGCCCGCCGAGGTCAGCAGGGCGGCGGTGACGAGCACGGCGAGCATGCCGAGCGTGGTGGCGGCGTTGGTGGCGGCGTGTTCGAGGCCGGAACGGCGGCCGTGGGCGAGTTTGGCCTCCAGGAGGCGCTGGTCCTGTTCACCGAGGCGGTCGAGCTGGCGGGCCCCGGCACCGGAGGTGAGCAGTTCGCGCAGGCCCTGGAGGGTGTCGACGGCTTCGGCGTTGAGCTCGCCGAGTTCGGCGCGCAGCCTCACGCCCTGGGCGGCGGCCCGTTTGCGCAGCCAGGCGGGCAGCAGGGCGAGCAGGATCAGGGCCGGGGCGAGGGCCACGGCGAGGGCAGGGTGGAAGACCGCCAGCGCGCTGAGGGCGGCGACAGGGACGGTGACGGCGCTGATCAGCGGGCTGAGGGTGTGGGCGAACCACAGCTCCAGTTGCTCGACGTCGGAGATGGCGGCGGAGCCGAGATCGCCGGAGCGGCGCTGCAGGAGATAGCCGGGAGCCAGGCGTTCGAAGGCGGCGTAGACGCGGCCGCGGACGTCGGCCAGCACGCGGAAGGCGGCCACGTGCGCGAGATAGGACTCCAGCCACGGGGTGAGGGCCAGGAAGGGCAGCAGGAGGCCCAAGGCGATCAGGCCACCGCGCAGGTCGCCGGGTGTGGCTCCGGTGATGGCGCGACTGACGACCCACGCGCCGACGCCGGCCGAGGCCAGGACGACCAGGTGGTGGGCGATGCCGCTGACCGTCGCGATCAGCAACAGGGGCCGGTGCGGGCCGAGCAGCGCCAGCAGGGGCCGGAAGCGGGAGCCGCCGGGACGGCCGGGCGCGACGGCGGTGGCAGTGGCGGTGGTGGTGGCCGTGGTGCTCATCGGGTGGCTCCGTTCTGCGCGGCGACCAGGCGGGCGTAGGCACCCTGGCCGGCCAGGAGCTCGCCAGGTGGCCCGGCCTCCTGGATGCGGCCCTCGGCCATGACGATGACGCGGTCGGCGCCCTGGACGGTGGACAGCCGGTGGGCGATCATCAAGGTGGTCCGGCCGCCGGACAGGGTGTCCAGCGCGTGCTGGATAGCGGCCTCGTTGGCGGCGTCCACGGCGGAGGTGGCCTCGTCCAGGACGAGAATGGGGGCGTCCTTGAGCAGGGCGCGGGCGATGGCGATGCGCTGGCGCTCACCGCCGGACAACTTCAGGCCGCGCTCGCCCACGACGGTGTCGTAGCCATCAGGCAGGGCGGTGATGAAGTCGTGGGCCTGGGCGGCGCGGGCGGCGGCTTCGAGCCGGTCGTCGGTGGCCTCGGGGCGGGCCAGGGCGAGGTTGCGGCGGACGGTGCCGTGGAAGAGGTAGGTGTCCTGGGAGACCACGGCGACCAGGGCGCGCACCCGCTCCAGGGGCAGGTCGCGGACGTCGACGCCGTTGACGCTCACGCACCCGGCGTCGGGGTCGAAGAAGCGCAGCAGCAGGGAGGCGACGGTGGTCTTGCCCGCCCCCGAGCGGCCAACGAGGGCGACGCGTTCACCGGGTGCGATGTCGAGGGTGAAGCGGTCGAGGGCGGGACGTTCCCGGCCGGGGTAGCCGAACAGGACCTCGTCGAAGGTCAGTGAGGGGGGTCCGGTCAGGCCGAGCAGGGTGGTGCCCTGGGCGGGTTCGGGGGTGTCGAGGATCTCGAAGACGGCCCTGAGGGAGGGGACGGCGTTGTAGCTGGAGTGGTAGGCCGCCTCCAGTTCCTTCAGGGGGCGAAAACTCTCGGCGGTGAGCAGCAGGATGAGCAGCAGTTCGGTGACGGTCAGCTCGCCTGCGGCCAGCCGCAGCGCGCCGGTGCCCAGCGCCACGGCGGTGCCCAGACCGACGATGAACGCCACCCCGCCGACGTAGCCGATGACGACGGCCATGAGCCGGATCGAGTCGCGGCAGAACCGCTCGGCGAGGCGGGCCAGCTCGGCGCCGCGGCGGCCACTGGCGTTGAACGCCTTGAGCGTGGCCATGCCCTGCAGCGCGTCCAGGTTCTCGGCGTACAGGCCCTTGTAGCCGCGGAACCAGGCCGCGTTGCGGTCTCGCAGCACCCGGTCCGACACCAGCGGCAACACCGGCATGAGCAGCGCGCAGGCCAGGACGACGGCGCCGACCAGCGGATCCAGGGTGAACAGGTACGCGGTCACCGCGACCGCGCCGAGGACGGAGGCGGTCACCTGAGGCAGGAACCTGCCTATGTAGGCATCAGCGGTCTCGATGCCGTCCACGAGGGTGCTCTGCGCGGAGCCGGTGCGTCCGCGCTGGGCGTGGGCGGGGCCGAGCCGCAACAGCTTGGCGGTCAGGCGGCGGCGCAGCTCGGCCTTGACGGCACCCGAGACCCGCAGCGCGAGAGGCTCGCGTACGGTCAGCGCGACGCTGCGCAGGAGTTGCAGGGCGACGACTCCCGCGACGAGCCAGGTGATCGAGCTCGCGCCGTGCCCGGCGAAGATGCGGGCCAGGGCTTGTGCGACGAGCACGCCCTGGCCGACGTAGGTGGCCGTGACGGACAGCAGCACCAGCACGAGCCCTATCAGGCGCCACCGGATGGATGGAGACAGGGCCAGCAGTCGGGGAATCACTGCTCCTCCTTGAGTCGTTCGAAGACGAGCTGGGTGCGGTGGACGGCGCGCACGCCGTACACCTGACGGATCAGGTCCGGGGTGAGGACCTGATCGGGCGGCCCGCCGGTCACGATGCGGCCGGCGTTCATCACGTAGAGGCGGTCGCAGAAGGCGGCGGCCTGGTTGAGGTCGTGCAGCACGGCGAGGGTGGCGATGCCCAGCTCGCGCACCAGATGCAAGATCTCCAGCTGGTGGCGGATGTCGAGGGGAGACGGTCGGTGACGATGCCCCAGGCTTGGGGCAGCGCGACGTGCACCGCGCCGATGCTCACCGCCAGCCAGGTCGAGACGACGACGGCGACGGCGAGCGCGGCGATGAGCAGGAGGAACCCGTTCGCGCGATGCCTCTTCGGCTTGAGCCGGGTTTGTGCCGGGTTTTGGCGGGTCGTGCCGGTCACGGGGTGAAGGCGTCGGGGTGCAGGAAGCGGGCGATGTCGGCGATGGCCAGGATGTTGCGGTAGCCGGGGTGCTGGGCCGCCACGGGGAGTGCGAGGTAGCGCTGCTCCTTGGCCGCGGGGCTGTTCTTGGCGATGGCGAAGGCCTCGGCGGCCTTGGCCGGTGAGCTTGGCATGTCCTCGCCGCGCAGGGTGGAATAGTCGCTGATCAGGACGGCCTCGGGCTGGGCGGCGCTGACCTTCTCGGCGCTGACCTCGGTGTAGTCGCCCTTGACGTCGGCCAGCACGTTCGTGCCGCCGGCGGCGGTGATCATCTGGTGGGTGATGCCCGAGCCGCCGTAGGCGTTGACCGGGCCCTTGCCGCCGTCGGTGGCCAGCACCTTGACCGGGCTGCGGTCGGCGACGCGCTTGGTGACGTCGGCAAGCCCGCTCTGAAGTTCGGCGATCAGCGCGTCGGCGCGGTCGGGGACACCGAAGATGGCGCCGAGGTTGCGCAGGTCGGCGTAGGTGTCGTCGATGGTGAACTCAAGCACCTCCTCGGGGCTGCACCAGCCGCCCAGGATGTACACCGGGGATCCGGCCGCCTCCAGCTCCTGCACGGTGGCGTAGCCGCCGGCGGCGTCGAAGCCGGCCATCGCGTTGTCCAGGACGAAGTCCGCGCCCTGGGAGAGCATGACCTCTTTTTGCGGCAGCATGATCGTGTCGGAGATTTCCGGGATCTTGGCGTACTGCTCCTGCTGCCCCGGCAGGAACGGGCTCTCGGAGAAGTTCGTGCGCCCGGCGACCTGATCGCCCAGACCGAGCGCGAGCAGGGTCTCCAGGGAGGGGTGGTAGCCGGTGACCACCTTGGCGGGTGGCTTGTCGAAGGTGAGCTCGCGCCCGCAGTTCTCCACCGTGACCGGGAAACCGGCCTGCGGCGCCGCCGCCTGCTGGGCCGCCTGACCGGTCTCCTGGCCGGCCTGCTGGGTGGCGGGAGCCGGTGAGCAGGCGGTCAGCGTCAGAGCGACTGCCACGACGAGCAGCCTTCTCATGATCGGGGTACCGCCTTCGGTGGCGTGTCGCCGCCAGATGGTCGGGGTGATGCGGGGCGGGCGGCTCATGTGGTGAGTCTCCGGAGGTTCGAGGTCAAACATCGCTGTGCACTAAAACACCACATTCTGCACATAAGTTGCAATTGCGAGCAAGTGGCATTAAGCGACGATCAAGGAAATGGCGCGGCCGGGCCGGCAGTTCACAGGCGCGGCGGATCCGCTCAGGCGTCACCGCCGAGGGAGGGCCGCGAACGAACGCATCGCTCACCGGCCCACCTAGCTGCACAGAAGTTGCAACAGCAGGCTACTTGCAACATCATCGCGAGACGGTCAAGGTGACAGCGAACGCGGGCGTACGAACTACAGGCCGCCCCGGAGCCCGAGGAAGGCGGCCCACATCGAGGTATCCCCCAAGCCTTGTCGGCGGATACCGGCGTGGCGGCCGGGTAGTGCGCCTCCGCCAGCGGACGGCGGCGCTTTGATCATGTTCACCGTAAGAGCGCGATCGAGGTGAAGGGCACCGAGGTGGAAGACGTCGACGTGAAGCACACGGTCGCCGGGTTCGAGGAGGTCCTGCGCGGCAAGGGGCTGCGCCGGACCGTCCCCCGCATGATGATCCTGTCCATCCTGGTGGAGGCCTCCGCCCACCTCAGTGCCTCCGGACTGCATCATCTGGTGACGGCGGCCCAGCCGACGATCAGCGTCTCCACCGTCTACCGCAACGTGACGACGATGACCGAACACGGCCTCCTGCACAGCGTGGAGCACACCGGGCAGGCGCATTTCGGCATCGCCGCGGCCCCGCACCACCACCTCCTGTGCGAGCGCTGCGGGGTCCTGGCCGATATGGCCGTCGAGGACCTGGCGCAGACGGCGGCGAGCCTGCTGGCGCGAACCGGATTCGAGATCACCCCCTCGGGCCAGGTGTTGCGCGGCCGCTGCCTGCGGTGCCGGACCGGCTGAGGGTTCGCGGTGGCATGCCGCGCACCCTCTCGGCTAGTTGCATGATTATTGTTATTGCGAGATACATGCACTAGAGGTTCACAGAGGAGATGCCCATGGGTGACTACACCCTTCCGGATATGCCTTACGACTACGCGGCACTGGAGCCCGCGATCACCGGGGAGATCCTGGAGCTGCACCACGCCAAGCACCACGCCGCCTACGTCAAGGGCGCGAACGACACCCTGGAGAAGCTGGCCGAGGCGCGCGACAAGAGCGAGTTCGGCGGGCTGGTCGGGCTGGAGAAGACCTTCGCCTTCAACCTGTCCGGCCACGTGCTGCACTCGATCTTCTGGCAGAACCTCTCCCCCGACGGCGGCGACCGCCCCGACGGAGCCCTCGGCGAGGCGATCACCGAGCACTTCGGCTCCTTCGAGGCCTTCCAGAAGCAGCTCACCACCGCCACCGCGACGGTGCAGGGATCGGGCTGGGGCATCTTGGCCTGGGAACCGCTGAGCCGGCGCCTGGTGGTGGAGCAGGTCTACGACCATCACGGCAATGTCGGCATGAACACCACCCCGCTGCTGGTCTTCGACGCCTGGGAGCACGCCTACTACCTGCAGTACCGCAACGTGCGCCCCGACTACGTCGAGAAGCTGTGGTCGCTGATCAACTGGAACGACGTCATCGCCCGCTTCGACGCGGCCAAGGGCGCCTGACCCCATGACCGCGGCGCCCACCGTCCGTCCTTCCTTGGTGAATGGTCCAACCGGGCGGTCGGGCGCCGCACCCCCGCACATCCAGATAGTCGTCCCCCACGCTGCCACCCGGTTTCTCGTGGCCGTGGCCGATGTGGGCGAGGAGGTCTTCACCCGGCCGCCCTGGCGCGAGCCGTACCCCGCCGCAAGAGGTGTGGCCGCGCGACTGCTCGCCGACAGCAGGCGCCCTGGATTCGTGCTCGCCCTGGCCTTCGGCGGTGAGGAGCTGTACGGCTTCGCCTACGGCGTGCGCTGCTCGCATCTGGCCAGACTCACCTGCCACGACAAGCCGGGCCCGGATTTCACGCTCAAGGAGCTGGCCGTCCTGCCGCAGCGGCACGGGCTGGGGCTCGGAGCCGCACTCCATGACGCCGTACTCACCCGCGCCGCGCCCGGAACGCGCTGGCTGACCACTCACACTCGTGCCGCCGCGGCCCTGGGCCTCTACCGCGCCCGGGGGTGGCGAGCGGTCGCCCTGGCGGGCGGCGAGCGGTTGATCATGTCACGCCGGGACTCCCGTTGACCGGTTCCCGGTATGCGGGCGCATCTCTCCAGCGGCCATTCCGTTCCGCGAGCGGACTCGCGCTCACGCGAGCGTCCTCACCGTTCGGCGGGTCGTAGTCCTCCGGCGACGTCAAGCGGTACGGCGTCGCGCCGGAGGGCGTCGAAGCCGGCGGCCAGGGCTGGGTCGCGGGTGAGGGCCTCGCCCACGACCGGGTCGGTCAGCACGAGGAAGGTCAGGTGCCGCAGGGCGTGGGCGACCACGTTCTCGACCTTCAGGAGTTCGGGGGAAGGCGCCGAGGGCGCGCTCCCCCTGGCGAGCTGGAAGTCCGTCAGCGCGATCGCCGGCAGATCGGCGGCAGGATCAGGACATACGGCATACGTGAGAATGACCTGGCCCTCGGGCTGGTAGCGCCAGCTGGTGGAGTGCACCACGGTGGACGTCGCCTCGGCGGTGACCCCACTGGCGCGGCGGACCGCCTCGTCCGGGCTTTCCCCCCTGTTCAGCGACGTCACCACGCGCCGGTAGTGCCAGGTGCCCACCGGGTTGGCCCGCAGCAACAGGATCTCGACCGATACCGGTACGAGGTGGCTGAGCTGCTCGTTCACAGGGTGTCCCGTCGTCTGGCCGCACTGTTGCGCTGGTTATGCAACAACGCCTTTGTCGCAGAGATGCTATTGCCGCCGGGGCGTTCCTGTGCGTGGCTTGGCGCAGGACGACGGAGAGGCGGATTTCGATGCCGGGACGGCCTGGGGTGCTGGTGCTCATGGGGTCGGGTGAGACGAGCCCGACGATGGTCGAGGTTCATCGCTCGGTGGTCCGCAGGCTGGGTGGCGGGGCGCGAGCGGTGTTGCTCGACACTCCGTACGCGTTCCAGGAGAACGCTGCGGGCATCTCCGCCCGGGCCCGGGGGTACTTCGCGCGCAGTGTGAGGCTGGAGGTGGAAGTGAGCGACGAGGTCGCGGGCGCCGACTGGGTGTTCTCCGGCCCCGGCAGCCCCACCTTCGCCCTTGAGCGGTGGACGACGACGCACGTCGCCGGCGACCTGCGTGCCCGCCTCCGGGCACGGGAGGGGGCGACGGTGCTGGCCTCGGCCGCGGCCTGCACGGCGGGTGTGGCGACGGTGCCGGTGTACGAGATCTACAAGGTGGGCGCCGCTCCCCATTGGCGGCCCGGCCTGGACCTGCTGGGCGTTCTCGGCCTCACGGTGGCACTCATCCCGCACTACGACAACACCGAGGGCGGCACCCACGACACCCGCTACTGCTATCTGGGCGAGCGACGGCTGACCCGGATGGAGGCCGAACTGCCGCCGGGCGCCGCCGTCCTGGGGATCGACGAGCACACCGCGCTGGTCGTCGACCTGAACACCGAGGAGGCTCGGGTCGCCGGCCGGGGCCGCGTGACGATCCGTCGGCCCGGCTCCCAGGCCGTCCTGCCTGCGGGGACGAGCACGAACCTGGAGGAGATCCGCCACCTGGCCCGCGGCGAGACGACGGGGAACGGTGCTTCGCCGCCGGTCCTCTCACCGGCGTCCCGCCAGGTCAGCCTGGCGGAGACGACCCGCTCGTGCGAGGAGCGCTTCGCCTCCGCGCTGACCGGGCACGACACCGCCGACGCGGTCCGGGCCGTGCTCGATCTGGAGAGCGAGGTCGCCCGCTGGGGCGCCGACACGGAGGAGGACGAGGGTGGTGTCGAGCACGCCCGAGAGAGCATGCGACTGCTGATCACGAAGCTGGGCGCCCGCCCAAACTCCCCGTATCCGGGGGATCTGGTCGCCTCCCTGGTCGAGTCTGTACTCGCGTTGCGCGGTGAGTTGCGCCGCCAGGGACGCTACGACCTCGCGGACGCGCTGCGCGCGGCACTGCTGCGTGGCGGGGTGCTGGTCGCGGACACCCCGGACGGCCCTCACTGGACCTCCACCGGAAGTGACCGGCCGCCGTTGAGCGGGCTGCTGGGGCCCGGTTCCTGAAAGCAACCCGCTGGGCGTCCTCCCACGATGACGTCGACGAGCCTTGAGCATGTCACCTACCGCCGGGTGGTCGTCTCACTGCTGGAGCGGCTCGACATGCCGACCTTCCCGAAAACGACAGAACTCCATATGGGAGTCATTGATCGTTAGGATGCCGGATGGAGGCGTTCAGGTGCCTGGTGGCCCTCCCAGTCTTCGAAACCGGTGGCGCCGCGTATCTCGGCGCGGGGGTTCGATTCCCGTCCGCCTCCGCCGAGCAGCCGCGACCGGGCAGGAGCGCCATGGGCATCGACAACGTGCTGGCCGCGGCCTGGGCCGGGCTGCGGCGACTGCATCCGGCCGAGGCATGGACGGCGGCACAGGAGCAGGACACGTTCCTCGTGGACACCCGGCCCGCTTTCCAGCGCCGCGTCGGCGAGGTGCCGGGAGCCATCGTCATCGAGCGCAACCACCTGGAGTGGCGGCTGGACCCGAATTCTTCGTCACGGATACCCGAGGCGGTGCACACGGACATCCGGTGGATCGTCCTGTGCGAGGAAGGGTACTCATCGAGCCTGGCGGCTCTGTCCCTCAGAGCGGTCGGCTTGCCGCATGCCACGGATGTGATCGGGGGGTTTCAGGCGTGGACGGCGGCGGGACTGCCGTTCACTCGCCGGTCTCGCCCGACCCGCCCCAGAGGTCCCGGCGAAGGAGCGGAGATCTGAGCAGGGGCGACCTGTCCGGTGAGGTGGTCGTGATCGGCGGCCCAGGTGACATCAGCCGGCTTGCGGTGTACCGCCCACTCGGTCGAGCTGACGTGGACGCCGTGACCGGCCGCGACGGAGGTGACGTCGACGATGCTTGACGACCTGGGTACCCCCTGCACGCCGCACGGTGCCGTACGCCGCGTGGTCTCGCTCGTGCCCTCGCTCCCCGAGTCGCTCGCCGAGACCGCCCCGCACCTGCTGGTCGGCGCGACCGGCTGGTGCACCCACCCGGCGGGGCTGGCGGTGCGGCGGATCGGCGGCACCAAGAACCCCGACCTGGCCGCGATCATCGCCCTTGAGCCGGACCTGGTGCTGGCCAACGAGGAGGAGAACCGCCTGGCCGACCTGGAGACGCTGCGCGCGGCCGGGATACCGGTGTGGGTGACGAGGATCCGCACCCTGGAGGAGTCCTTCACCTCCCTGCGCCGGGCACTCACGCTGGCCTGCGGCCTGCCCGAGCCACCCTGGCTCGCCGCCGCGCAACGGGCGTGGTCCGCCCCGCCGGTCACGGAGGTACGGAGAGCTGTGATCCCCATCTGGCGCAAACCCTGGATGGTCCTGGGACGCGACACCTTCGCCGGTGACCTCCTGCTCAGGCTCGGCGTCCGCAACCTCTACGCCGGCCACCCCGAGCGCTATCCGAAGGTGGCCCTGCCGGACCTGCTGGCGGCGGGCGCCGACCTCGTCGTCCTTCCCGACGAGCCCTACCGGTTCACTGCCGAGAACGGCACCGGCTTCTTCCCCGAAACGCCCGCCGCGCTGGTCAGCGGTCGGCACCTGACCTGGTACGGCCCCTCCCTGGCCGAGGCGCCCGACGTTCTTCGAGCCGCCCTGGGATGATGCCCACCCGTGCTGGTTTGTGGACCGGCTCACCCCGCCACTTCCGCGGATCCTTGAGCGGCCGGCGATGCCGTGCGGCGGGCGCGGATCCGCAGCAGCAGGGCAAGCATGACGGCGAAGGCGGTCCATGCCGCGTAGATGCCCAGCAGGCCGAAGCCGAAGATCAGCCCGAGGAGCCAGCTCAGCGGGATCAGCAGCAGGTAGTCGCCGGCGACGTTCGCGACCATCACCGACCGGGTGTCGCCGTAAGCGCGCAGGAAGCTGCCGTAGGCCATCGCCCACACCATCGGCGCCATGCTGAACAGTGCCAGGGGCACCACCTGCCAGGCCAGCGTGACGACCTCGGCGGAGGCGGTGAACAACCCCAGCAGGGCCGTTCCGCCGAGCAGGACCAGCGCGGACGGGACCGCGTACACGATCAGCAGCAACCGGATTCCGACGCTGCGCCACCGTTCGGCGGCGGCCCGGTGCCCGGCACCCGCCTCGTGCCCGACGAGGATGGCGATGGCCGAGGACACCGATGCCATCACGGTGAAGACGACGAGCAGCAGGTTGTCGGTGATCCGGTAGGCGGCCAGCTCCGGGGTGCCCATCCGTGCCGCGAAGCCCACGATCAGCGCCTCGTTGAGGTAGCCGACGCCCATCGCGCTCATCTCCGGCCAGCCGAGGGTCCACAGCGTCCGGACCACGGGCCGGCCGTCGCCGGGGACCTGGGGCAGCCTGGCGCGGGCGTATCCGAGCAGGACGGCGGTCCCGGCCGCCGTGGCGGCCAGGGTCGCGAAGGCGGCGCCCTCGATGCCGAGCCCGGCGTTGAAGATCAGCAGCAGGCCCAACGGCAGGTTCACCGCGTTGACCACCAGGGCGTTGTACATGGCGGCGCGGGTCACCCCGACGCCCGAGCAGGCGCTCTGCAGGGTGAACGACGCGGCGGCGAACGGCACCGCGAAGGCCAGGATTCGCAGGTAGGCGCCGCCGGGGCCGATCAGCTCGGCCGGCGCGCCCAGCAGGGCGAGCACCGGCTCGGCGACGGCGTACAGCACGGCCCCGATGGCGAGGCCCGCCAGGGCCGAGGTGGCCAGGCCCACCCGCACCACCTGGACCACCGCGCCCGCGTCACCCGCGCCGTGGGCCTGGGCGACCTTGATCTGTACGGCGGTCGCCCAGCCGCGCACGACGACCAGGGCGATCAGGTAGACGGGGGCGGCCAGCGCGAAGGCGCCCAGAGCCGTGGTGGAGTGGCGGGCCAGCATGATCGTGTCGACGATGTTGACGATGATCTGGGTGAGCCCGGCCACGAGCAGGGGCACGGTCAGCGCCCACACGCGTCTCACAAGACGGCCCGCGCCGCTTCCAGCAAGGCGGTGTCGCGGTCGAGCAGGATGACGGTGTCCACCCTGGAGGCGCGCCACACGGCCAGCCGTTCGGTCATCGCCTCGATGGGGCCGATCAGGGCCACCTCGTCCAGCAGCCGGTCGGGGACGGCTTTGACGGCGGCGGCCCGGTCGCCGTCGGTGAAGTGCTTGCGGATGTCGCGGGCGGGGCCCTCGTAGCCCATCTGGACGACCACGTCGGCGTAGGTGTTGCGCACGCCCGGGGAGGAGGCGCCGATGAGATGGGCGTACAGGGGGCGCAGCTTTTCGCGGCCCTCAGCGATCGTGGGGGCGTGGGCGACGTAGAGGATGGGGCAGATCCGCACGTCTTCGGGTTGCCTTCCTGCGCGCGTCAGCCCTTCGTCGAGCGGGGCCAGGATGGCGCTCTCGTGTTCGGGGGCGTACATGCCCGACAGCCAGCCGTCGGCCAGTTCGCCGGTGAGCGCGAGGTTGCCGGGGCCGATGGCGGCCAGGTAGACGGGGATGCGGGGCCGCAGCGGCGTCATCTCCGAGCGGATCGCGCGGGCCCGGCCGGTCGAGCCGGGTCCGGTGTAAGGCAGCGTGTACAGCTCGCCCTCGTAGTGCACCCGATCCTCGCGGGCGATGGCCCGGCGCACGATCTCGACGTACTCGCGAGTGCGGCGCAGCGGGCGCTCGTACGGCAGGCCGTGCCAGCCCTCCACGATCCACGGCACCGACAGGCCCAGCCCGAGCTGGAAACGGCCGCCGGACAGCACGTCGAGGGTCATCGCGGTGGCGGCGGGGGTGCGGGCCGGGATCTGCATGATCGCGGTGCCCAGCTCGATGCGGTCGGTCACGGCGGCGAGGTATCCGAGCACGCTGACGGCGTCGGGGCCGTACTCCTCGACGCTCCACACCGAGTCGACGCCGATGCTCTCGGCGCGTTTGATCACCGGGAGCACCTCGTGCATGGGTTCGCCGCCGTAGCCCATGGCCAGTCCGAGCCGCATGCGTTCTCCTTCTTCGGGGTCAGGCGAGAGGTCAGGCGAACGGCAGGGGTTGCCGTACAAGGTCAGGTGAGGCGGGCAGCCGGGTCCCGCCGAGGAACGGGAAGGCCGCCGGGGCGTCGCAGTACAGGCCGGGCGCCAGCACCCGGGCCACGTGCAACCCGGCGTCCCCGGCGTCCGGGGTGGTCAGGTCGACGGCGTAGGCGCGAAAACCCCGCTCGGTGAGCGAGCGCAGCGGCCCGGTGGTCTCCGGCGGCAGCGGTGGGCCGCCGGGGAGGCGCAGCCGGTCCAGCACCTCGCCCTGGAGGCGTTCGTCGAGGTAGACCTGGACGTGCAGGCGGACGTCGTTGACGTCGCGCCAGCCGCGCGCCAAGGCGTCGAGGTAGCGCCGGTCGGCGCGCCGCCGCAGGTAGGGGCGCCGACCGATGTCGCGGCGCAGCAGGACGCGGCCGGTCTCGTAGGTGCCGACGGCCTCGGTGAACGCCTTGGCCGCGGCCTGTTGCTCATCTGCCCGGCAGGCGCTGCCGAACCCCACGACCCGGTGCGCGCGGTCCTCGACGAACACCGCCGCCACGGTCGCGTCGAACGTCGAGGGCACCCGCAACAGGGACACCGTCAACCCCGCCTCCTCGGCCTGGGCCAGCGCCGTGACCAGCGGGCCGCCCGCGGGCCTGGGCAGTGGTGAGGCCGCCGTGGTGCTGGCCCACCACGTGGTCACGGCGTCGCGTTCGAGGACCTCGCGCAGCGCCGCCTGCCGGGCCTGCTCCGGGGTCGTGCCGGCGGCGGTCCCGGCGAGGACGGGGTAGTTGGTGAGCGGCTCGGCGCGGCGGGGGCCGGTGAAGTAGTTCACGTACACCAGCGAGGCGGGCACCAGGACCCGCTCGCCGGAGACCAGGTCGGTGGCGGGCGCCCAGGCGATCTCCAGATCGGGGGTCATCGCGACGAACGGGAACCCGCGCGCCCGGTACTGGCCCTGCGAGTAGAGGGCGAACGCGCGTGGGTCGGCGGCGGGTTCGGTCAGGTCGTGGTAGGCGGCCCGGCGCAGCCCGGCGGGCACCTGGTTGGCGCAGTGGCGTTCGATCGCCTCTCCGATCGCGGCCGCCCGCGCCGCCTCCTCGTCGCCGAGGGCCGCACCGCCGGTCACCTCCGTGCCCTCGATGGGGAAGGCGGAGTAGGAGACCAGGCTGGGCACGACGGGGTCGCCGGGCGCGTCGCGGCGGACCTGTGCGATCACGAACGCTCCTCCTGAAGGGGCCGGGGAGAGGCCGGGGCCCGGTGAGGGGCCCCGGCTCGGGGCGATCTACTCGTCGTCGTCCTGGCGCCACTCGAACGGCGAGTCCACCGCCGGAGTGTGGGACTTCAGGCAGTCCTGCGGGCCCTCGGGCTCGGCGAATCCGTGGTGTGCCATGCGCCTCCTCCTTCTGCAGGTGATTTGCAGGTGCGAACTACACGCAACACCATAGGCATACGGTCGCGGTGAATTCAAGAATTCATTTCTTCGCCAATGAGCAGTCATCGCATTTGGAACCGCCGGGCACCCGGTAATAAAGGCAGCACGTGGTGCGCCGGAAAGCCAGCTCAGGGGAGATGAGCGCTCCCTTTCCCGCCAGATGGCCGCGGGCCAGCAGGTCGGTGACCAGGCCGGTGGCGGGTCCGGCCAGGTCCGGGCGCATGGCGGCTATCGCGCGACCTGCCTCGGCCAGGGCGGAGGCGGCGTTGCCGTACAGCAGGCCGGGGGCGACCTTAACCCGCAGGCCGGCCGCCAGCGGTTCCAGGTGGCGGCGAATCACCAGGTCATAGAGTTGGGCCGGTGATTCGTAATGCCATCCCGTAGGAGTAGGCAGGCGGAGATCCGGGCCCTCGTCGGCGCGGTCCAGACGGGTCAGGTCGGGCACCACCGCGTGGGTGAGCACGGTGGCCAGGAGTGGAGACCAGAGCCGCGCGGCGTGGCCGAGCTGGGCGATCGAGGCGCCGATGCGCAGCTCACGGGTGCCGTACCTGGTGGCCGTCGCCTCCACCAGGTCGGTGAAACCGCGTTCGTAGTCGCATTTCACGTCGTGCCACCCGGCCGCGTCGCCGCCGATGCGCAGAGAAAAGAACGAGCCGAACCCGGCGACCTCTTCGAGGGCCGTCAGAATCGATTCAGTCGATGCCGATTCCATTGTGCCGAAGCTCCGTTCTTTAAAATCGCACGGCTAACAAGCCGGATGGCGGATCCGGCTTTTGCGCAAAAAGGTTTTATTTCGTGGCGCGGCTCCCTGCGGTTCGGAGACTCACCTGCGGCACCCCTGTCACCGAGTGGATCGCCACCTCGGCGTCCACCCGGTAGACCTCGGCGAGCAGGGCGGGGGTCAGCACGTCGGCGGGGGTGCCGAGAGCGACGACGCGACCGGCGTCCATGACGCAGACGCGGTCGCAGAAGGCGGCGGCCATGTTGAGGTCGTGCAGGGCGACCACCGCGGTGACGCCGAGGCCGCGTACCAGGTTCAGCGCGTCCAACTGGTGGCGCAGGTCCAGGTGGTTGGTCGGCTCGTCCAGCACCATCGTGGTCGGCCGCTGGGCCAGCGCCCGCGCGATCAGCACCCGCTGCTTCTCCCCGCCCGAGAGCCGGTCGAAGGGCGCGTGCGCCAGATCGGCCACATCCAGCCGCCCCAGCGCGTCGGCGATGATCGCCTTGTCGGCCACGTTGTCGCCGTCGAAGGCCCGTTTGTGCGGGGTGCGGCCCATGGCGACGACGTCGTACACCGACAGCTCGAAGTCGCCGCCGCTCTCCTGCAGGACCGCGGCCAGCTGACGGGCCAGCCGCCCCGCGGGCATGCGCCACACGTCCTCACCGTCCAGCAGCACCCGGCCGCCGGTCGGCCTACGCGCCCGATAGAGGGTGCGCAGCAGCGTCGACTTACCCGCCCCGTTCGGGCCGGCCAAGCCGAGCATCTCCCCCTCGGCGACCTCGAACGAGACCTGGCGGACCAGGTCGCGGTCGCCGACGCGGACCGACACGTTCTCCACGGTCAGTGTCACTTGGAGCGCCTCCGCATCAACCACAGGAAGAACGGCCCGCCGACCAGCGCGGTGATGATGCCCACCGGGATCTCCTCCGGCGCGATCAGGGTGCGGGCGGCCAGGTCGGCCACGATGAGGAAGGCCGCGCCCAGCAGCGCGGTGGCCGGGAGCGCCCGGCGGTGATCGGCGCCGATCAGCAGCCGGACGACATGCGGCATGATCAGCCCTACGAAGCCGATGGCCCCGCTGACCGCGACGATCGTGCCGATCATCATGGCGACCAGCACGAACAGCGCCGCCCGGAAACGGTGCACATCCAGCCCGAGCGAGGCCGCGGCCTCCTCCCCTGCCAGCAGCAGGTTCAGCGGCCGCGACACCCCGACTAGCGCGAGGGTCCCGGCCAGGACGGCTATCGCCGGGATCCACACCACCGTCCAGGTGGTGCCGGCCAGGCCGCCCAGCATCCAGCGCACCGCCGCCTGCGTCTTGTGCGGGTCGTTGGAGGTCACGATCAGGAAGCCGGCCACGGCCGAGAGCACCTCGGCCATGGCCACCCCGGCCAGCACCAGCCGCACCGTCGTCATACGCCCGCCCGAGCGGGCCAGGAAGTAGACCGCCACCAGCGCGGCCAGCGCGCCGAGGAAGGCCGCGATCGGCAGGCTGAACGCGCCGAACACGCTCAAGCCGAACACCACCACAGTGACCGCCCCGACACTCGCGCCAGAAGAGACTCCCAGCAGCATCGGGTCGGCCAGCGGGTTGCGCACCAGCGCTTGGAGGGCCATGCCGCAGACCGACAGGCCCGCGCCGATCACCCCCGCCAGGACGACCCGCGGCAGCCGTACGTCCATCACGATGGTCTCCCGCACCGGTGTCCAGGCCGGTTCGGCCAGGGCGGGATGCAGGTTGTGGAGCAGGATGCCCCACACCTGCCCTGCGGGCAGGGCCACCGACCCGGCCGCGACGGCCGCGGTGAGCGCCCCACCGACCAGGAGCACGAGCAGGCCGAGCACGATCGGATACGGCACCCCCGGGCGCTGCGCCAACGGCACGGCGCCTGCGACCGGTTCGCTCACTTGAACTGGTCTCACTTGAAGCGGTCGGCGTGCAACTGGCGGGCCAGCGCCTCGACGGCTCCGGGCGCCCGTACGCCGAGGACCACCGACGACAAAGGCAGCACCGCGAACCGCTTGTTCCTGATGGCCGGTACGTCCCTCAGCGCCGGGTTGGCCAGCAAGAACCTCTCCTTGTCGGCCACCGGCTGGTCGCCGTAGTCGTAGATGACGATCCAGTCGGGCGCGCGCTCGGCGACCTGCTCGAATGAGACGTCGCCCCACATCTTGTCGACGTCGGCGAACACGTTCTGTGCCCCGGCCAGCTTGATGATCTCGTTGCCGACGCCCTTGCCGCCGGCGGTGAAGGCGGTCTTGTCGCCACTGTCGTAGACGAACAGCTTGACCGGGGCGGTGTCGCCGAGCTTGGCCTTCACACCGTCGAGGGTCGCCCGCAGTGTGGTGATCAACGGTTCGGCCCGGTCGGAGACGCCGAAGATCTTCGCGACATTGCGGATCTCGGTGTTCATCAGGTCCAGGGACACCGCACCTTCGGCGCACCCCTCGATATTCAGGTATGTCTTGATGCCGGCCTTGTGCAGGGCGTCCCGGCTGCGGCCCTCCTTCTCGTCGAAGGTGCTGCCGAAGCCGCCGTAGACGAAGTCGGGCTCCTCGGCCAGCAGGGCCTCATACGCCGGGTACTCCTTCGAGACGACCTTGATGGCGTCGTAGGCCGCCTGATACTCCGGCAGCACCTTGTCGTCGAGGTAGGCGGTGCCGATCATCGACCTCTCCAGGCCGAGCGCCAGCATCACCTCAGTGGCGTGCTGGTTCATGGATATCGCCCGCCGCGGCGGCTGCTCGTACGTGCTCTTCACCCCGCAGTTGTCAAGGGTGACCGGGAAGCCCGCAGGCGCGGAGGCCGCCGGAGCGGCGGCCGGGACATTCTCAGCCGGGATGCCGCCGCAGGCGGCCAGCACTCCGGACACCAGGAGGGCGAGCAGCAGGGGAATGGGGCGTCTGCCCGTCATGACGTGTTCCTCTCACGGAATCTGCGCAACGGGGCGGATCTGAAAGAGGGAACACTTCAGGGCTTCTCGGCGCGGCCACCGGCTCGACGGGCACGAGAGCCCACTCCTCTCCGGGGAAATCCGCCCCAGTTCATCGAGGAGGCGACCGCGTGAGTCTCCTGGCTCTCGGGTCGAGGCTCGTCCCCGCCTTCCCACCCCGGAGAGGGGCAGTGGCATGGTGGGGATTCGCTCGCCGATCACAGTGGCGGGACCGCGCCGGATTCACACCGGCTTCCTCAGTCCGCGCTCGCCTTCGGCATCATCATCACACGAAGCGGGTCGATGCGCACAAGCAGGGCACCCTTGTCCTGGGAAGTGCGGGTGGAGACAAAGGCTCGGCAATCCTGGCGCGGAGTGGCTTCAGCACCACACGCTGGTCTTTTCGCCGGACCGATGTCACCGGCGCGCGGTTGAGGTGTTCGTCATCGGAGGGTCGACCTCGCGGGGCGGCAAGCGGCGCGGCGGGGTGAAACGGTACAGCTCAAGGATCGGCGGCAACGGAACCAGGCCGGGACCACCAGCGCGAACCCACTCGGCGACATCGGCCGTGGCATCCTCGTCGTTGACGAGGGCGAGCCACACCGGACGGCCACCGGCCGCCCGCCCCTCCGGGGTCGGCTGCACGATGAGAACATTGGCCTGGTCGCACACGTCAAGGCACTCGGTCACGCGGACGTCGGCGACCTCGGCCAACCGGCGGATCTGCTCGTCGTGGTCGAGGGCGGGTACCTTCCGCACGCTCCCGCAGCAGCAGTCCCGGCACACGGTGATCCTTTTCATGCGTTCCTTCCTCAGGCGGGCTGGCGGCGCGATACGCGACCGCCATACGTGCTGACTCCGGGCACCCGGTAGCTCTCCCGCACCGTCACGCTTCCAGCACACGACGCCACACGGCGGCGGAGCCCCCCTCTTATCCGTGCTTGAAGCCCTTTCCGGCGCGGTCCAATGGATCGGGGCCGATTCCGAGATAGGCGGCTCGAAGCTCGTCCCAGGCGATCAGCCGGTCGTAGTCGGGCGGGTCGAGGATCTGCTGGCGGTCGGTGAGGAACGGGTTGGGCAGCAGCACGGTCATCAGCTGGTCGCCCTGGCCGTTGAACATCCGCATCCCCCAGGAGACGGGGTGGCCGTCGGCGCTGATCGAGCGGTAGAGCTCGGCGCGGGCGCAGCGGCGGATCCGCCCGAGTTCGGGGCCGCTGGCGGTGTGCTCGCCGATGCACAGGTGAAAGTGCCAGCGGCCGAAGTCGACGGTGACATATCCGTCGTACAGGCTGATGCGTTCGGGCGCGTTGGGGGCGGCGACCTCCCAGGCCGCGCCCTGGACGATGACCCCGAACCAGATGTGCTCCCAGTGGTGCTCGAAGATGTCGGTGACCAGCGACAGCAAGGTGCGCTCGTCGGTGGGCAGCGCCCACACGTGCAGGGTGCCGGTGCCGTGTTCCTCGACGACGGTGTGGCTCATGCGGGTCCTCCGGCCTGTCGCAGGGTCAGCGCCCACTGCTCGCGGCGCGTGTCGGGGTCGATGAGGGCGCAGTCGCCGCATTTGCCGCCGTTAGGCAGGCGGTAGTACAGGCAGCAACTGCGCCGAACGAAGAACGGCTGTCCGGGAGCGGGTTCGACCAGGTCGCCGCCGCCCTGAAGCACTCCCAGGGCGAGCAGTTCGCGGCCGAGCACGATGGTTCGCGCGGCGAGTTCGGGGCGCTGTCGGGCGATGGTCCGGATGGTTCCGGCCAGGGCGGAGGCGGCGTTGCCCCACAGCAGCCCGGGGGCGATCTTCACGATCTCCCCTACGGCCTGCGCCAGCGGCTCCAGCAGCTCGGTCACCACGGTGTGGTGCAGCGCTCCGGCGACCCTGGCGGGGGCGAGGACCTGCCAGCCGTTCGGGCGCTCGGCGCGCAGCGGCAGCGGCCCGCTGGGCGCCTCCCGCCAGTGGAGGCGGGAAGGGCCCAGGTCCAGGAGCAGGTCGTGGGCCACCGCCGCGCCGATGACCGGTGACCACAGCCGGGCGGCCAACCCCTGGAACAGGATGGAGGCCGCCACTCGGGTCTCGTCGGTCCCTAAGCGTTCGGCGACGTCGGTGATCCGCCGCCGCAGGGATTCGAGGTCGGCCAGCAGGTCGGTGAGCGGTCGCCAGCCCGCTTCGGTGTCGATCGGGCCGATCCCGACTTCGAAGTAACCGCTGATCGTGGAGACGTCGGCGACCGCCACCGACACCATCGGCGGTGCGGCGGGCAGCAGCCCGGGCCGGGCGACGGCGAGCCCGGAGCGCGCCGTACGCGTCCAGGCGGCCAGGTCGGGCAAGGTGGCGAACCGGTGGATGGTGCCGTCGTAGGCCGCCTGGTAGCCGTCGCCCGTCCACTCCACCGCCAGCTCGGCGGGCCCGGCGCCGGCCGTACGCCAGTCCTCCCTGGCCAGCGCCCGCTCCAGCAGGGCGGCGTGCAGACCTTCGGCGAGGACGCGGACGGTACCGCTGGCCCCGCTCTGGAGCACGAACATGCCGGAGGTCGCGTCGAAGGCCAGTTCACCGCCGTCGAAGGCGGCGCCGATCACCTCCCGCGAGGTCAGCTCCTCCGGGGTGCCGGTGTGCAGGCGGCCCGCCGGGTCGATCAGCCACATCCGGTCGGCGACCCGCAGCGCCAGCTCCAGATCGTGCGTGGAGACCACGATGACCAGGTTCTTCTCGCGAGCCAGACGGCGCAGCAGGCCCATGAGCGCCACCCGGGAGGTGACGTCGAGAAAGGCGGTCGGCTCGTCCAACAAGATCGCCGCCGGTTCCTGGGCCAAAGCGCGGGCGACGAGGACCCGCTGGCGCTCGCCGTCGGACAGCTCGGTCACCGCCCGGTCGGCCAGATGGCCCGCGTTCACGGCGGTCAGCGCCCAGGTGACGATCTCGTGGTCGCCGGGCCAGAGGCGTCCGGTGAATCCGGTGTGCGGGTGGCGGCCCAGCCCGGCCAGCTCGCGGGCGCTCAGCAGCGGCGGCAGGTCGCGTTCGGTGAGCACGACGGCCAGGCTCCTGGCCAGGTCGGCGGCGGGCAGGGTGTCGACGTCGACGCCGCCGAGGAGCACCTGGCCGCCCAGCGCGGACTGGAGTGCGGCCATGGTGCGCAGCAGCGTGGATTTGCCGGTGCCGTTCGGGCCGATCAGCACGGTCAGCTCACCCGACAGGGCTTCGGCGTCCAGGTCGTCGAGCACGCGACGCTCCGGTTGCCCCCGCCTGGCGGGGTATCCGGCGTGCAGTCCGCGTAGTTCCAGGCTCATGCTCACACCGCCAGTCCAGTGCGGGCCGCGCGGCTGCGCAGCAGTACGGCGATCACCACGGGCGCGCCCACGATGGTGGTCACCGCGTTCAACGGCAGCACGACCCCACTGCCCGGCGCCTGGGTGGCCACACAGCACGCCAGCGCCACGGCGGCCCCCAGCAGGACGACCGCGGGCATTAGCACCCGATGGTCGGCGGTGCCCAGCAGCAGCCTGGCCACGTGCGGCACCGCCAGACCGAGGAAGGCGATCGGCCCGCAGTAGGCGGTCACCGCCCCGGCCAGCACCGAGGAGGTCAACAGGGTGAGCGTGCGCACCACCCGGACCCGCACACCCATAGTGCGCGCGTAGTTCTCGCCCAGCAGCAGCGCGTTGAGCGCTTTGACCCCGGCCAGCGCACCCGCCAGCGCGGCCACGCAGACCGGCACGAACACCCCGAGATCTCCCCAGGTGGTCCCGGCGAAGCTGCCCAGACCCCACATGATGAACTGCTGGGCCCGCTGCGGGTCGGTGTAGACCAGCAGCAGCGTGATGAGCGAGGTGGCGGCCGACCCCACCATCACGCCGATGATCAGCAACGTCACCACCGACCTGACCCGCCGCGACAGCACCAGCACCAGCCCCAGCACCGTGGCCGCACCTGCCGAGGCGGCCACCACCACGCCCGCGCGGCCCAGGCCCGCGATGCCCGCGGTGAACGCGCCGGCCGCGCCGCCCCACCCGATGATCACCAGCGCCACGCCCAGGCTCGCCCCCGAGCTCACCCCCAGGATGTACGGCTCGGCCAGCGGGTTGCGAAACAGAGTCTGCAGCTGTACTCCCGAGACCGACAGGGCCGCTCCGGCCAGGGCCGCGGTGATGGCGCGCGGCAACCGTACCGTCCAGATGATCTCCTGAACCCCCGGGTCCGCGCCGGTGTCACGCACCAAGGCGAGCAGTGCCTGGTTCAGCGGGATCGAGGTCGAGCCGAGCAGGACCGCCAGCGCGAACGCCAGCGGCACCGCGACCCCGATGACGGCCAGAACGACGCTCCGGCGGCGCCGGGCCGCCGCCGGAACACCCGCGAGGGCCAGAGCCGTCACTTGGCCAGCTGCTGGTAGAAGGTGAAGGCGTGCCCCGGCGCGAGGTCGGGATGCAAGATCGCTACCAGGTCGGCCAGGATCAGGTCCGGGTGGCCGACGCCGCGCTCGTAGAAGTCGTTGCCGCCCCCGGGGCCGAGCGTCCTGTTCGCCGACCAGAGGCTTCCGGACTCGAACGCGCCGAACTTGGCGTAGCGCGGGTCGGCCTTCTCCACATCGGCCAGGCTCTTCCACTCGTTCACGGCGGCCAGCCACACCTCGGCGTCCTTGGCCTTGGACAGCACAGCCTCCAGGTCCAGGGTGGTGCTGCCGGGGCCCGGCGTGTCCGCCCACGGGTAGGTGCCGCCCGCGTCCTTGATCAGCCCCGCGACGTAGCTGCCGCCGTTGGGCACCGACCACTGCCCCTCGTACATCTGGCCCGGCAGCACGGTGACCGGTGCGGCGGCCTTGGCCTTGGCGGCCAGGGCGGTGTAGTCGGTCTCGACCTTGCCGAACACCTCACCGGCCTTGGCCTCGGTACCGGTCAGCGCGGCCATCACCTTGATCCACTCGGCGCGGCCCAGCGCGGTGGACTCCAGCCATTCCGCGTTGGCCACCACCGTGATCCCGGCCTGGCGCAACGGGCCGTAGGCCTTGTCCTCGGTGCCGCCGCTCATCAGCACGTCCGGCTTGGCGGCGATCACCTTCTCGGTGTCGACTTCCTGACCTTTGGCGTACTCGGTGATCTTCCCGGCCTTCACCTGGGCCAGTACCTGGGGGGAGGCGATGTACCCGGCCGACGAAACACCGGTGAGCCGCTCCAGCACGCCCAGGTCGGTGATGAACGGCAGGTGGGTGGTCGAAGCGGAGAACAGCCGCTCGATCGGGGTCTCGACGGTGACCGCCGCGGCCAGTTCGCCGGTGAGCGCGGGAGCAGGGGTGCCGCACCGCACCAGCACGTAGGTCTCCGGTTTGGCGCCGGGGGCGGGCTGCTTGACGGTGAGGACCTGATAGTTCTTGGCGTAGGTCAGCGTGAAGTTCGTCGCGTGCTCCACCTTCTGCTTGACCGGGAAGTAGTCCTCAGCGGCGTCGAAGCTCGTGACGCAACGGCCCTCGGCCGAAGGCGGTGCCGCCGAAGCGCTCGGTGAGCCCTGCGGCGCGGGGGCGCCGCAGGCGGTGGCGGTGAGCAGGATGGCGAGCAGCACGCCGGTGATCGGGCGGGGGATGCCCATAGGTGGTCTCCTGGAAACTGGCCGCGGCCACCGTTCCTCGACGGCTGCCGCGACGGGCGAGAGGCCGGATCACCAGGAGAGTCCTGCACGACGGGCAGGCTGAAGGGCCCTATAGCGGGAGAACCGCATGACGGCCACCGTCCTCTCTTGGGGAGATCCGCCCCATTTCGTGAGGAGGCGACAGCGTGAGTCTCCTGGCTCTCGGGTCGATGCTCCTCCCGGCCTTCCCACCCGCACGCGGGCAGTGGCCTGTTCGGGATTCACTCGCCGATCACAGTGGCGGGACCGCACCGGATTCACACCGGCTTCCTCGTTCCGCCGTCGCCTACGCCGACCATGTTCGCACAACCACCATTAACGACAAGCCCCCGACCGGTTCGTTCAGTGATCGTTGCAACGGCGTCCGGGACCGCACGCACGGCCGCCATGGGAAACGAGGCGCTCTTCGCATGACCGTCCCGCGTTTCGGGTGAACGGCGGGAGCCGTTCCCACGTATGTCCGGGTATGAGATTCACGCACCCGGCCGCGACGGCCTGAGGCATGATCCGCTGTCCCGGTCTTCTCGGCGAGCCACCCGGCTGACAGGATGTCCTTTGTGACCCCTACGGTGTCGGCGCTGCGCGTGCCACGAGCCGTCGTCTTCGCGACGATGTGCCTTGTGGTCTCCGCGGGCGGCCACGCGCTGGCCGGGGGCGGCCTGATCCCGCCGCACGTGGCCGTTCTGGGCGCACTGATCGCCTTCTGCGTGGCGTACGCGCTCAACGGGCGCGAGCGCGGTGTGGAGGTCGTGCTCGGCGCGACCATCGGCGCGCAGATCCTGCTGCATGAGCTGTTCAATCGCGCCGCGCCCGCGCCGCAGGCGATGTCCTCCGCCGAGCACGGCCATTCCGGCCTGGGCATGACGATGATCCATCTCGCGGTGGCGTTGGGCACCGGCTGGTGGCTGCACAGAGGCGAGAGCGCCCTGTGGCTGATGATCCGCCTGTACGGCGGGCCGAGGCCGCTGATCCGGCTGTTGTTCGCCGTCCCCGCCGAGGTGGCGTCGCCGGTGTGGCGGGCCGTTCCGGCCGCCGATGTCCGGCCGTACGGCGGCTGGGAAATCCTGCCGGTGCTGCGGCGGCGCGGCCCACCCGCGCCGCGACACGCCGGCTGAAGGACCTGGAGGAAGGGTCCGGAGGGCGGCGTGCCCCCGTGACCAGACGCCCTCCTTTTTCGCTGGAGGCGTTCCTTCCGTTTCGCCGGTCTGTGCCAAGGGCACGGCCGGAGGTCCCTTCTGGAGTCCACGATGGCGTCCCTGCCACGATCCGTCCGCACGACCGTTGTCACCGCCCTGTGTTGCGCCATATTCGTCCTGCTCGGCGCACCCGCCGCGCTCGCCCACGACCGTCTCAAGAGCAGCTCTCCCGCCAAGGATGCCAAGGTCTCCGCCGTCGAACGGATCAGGCTGGAGTTCAGCTCTCAGGTCCGCTTCCCAGCGGTCGCGCTGCGCACGGCGAGCGACACGATCATCGACATCGGCAAAGCGAAGGTCGCAGGTGACACGGTCACCTCCGACGTTTCGGCGCCTCTGGACCCGGGTGACTATGTGATCGCTTGGCGGGTGGTCTCCTCCGACGGTCACCCGATCGAGGGGGAGACTCCCTTCATCGTGACCGCCCCGGCGACACCGTCCGCGAAGGCCGCGCCGACCGTCGCGACCACACCGGTGCCGGAGCCGACGGCTTCAGCGTCCGCACCGGTGGTCGCGCAGCCCGTTTCGCCTGGCCCCGCTTCCGCCACCGGCGAGCAGGAGAACGCCGGGAGCCTGCCGGGCTGGATCTGGGTCGCACTCGCCGCGATCGTGGCCATCGGCGCGGGCATCTGGTTGCAGGCCTCTCGCCGAGGCCGTTCCGGCGGCGCGGAGTGATCCGCCGGCCATGCCCGCGCACCTGACGTTACGTCTCGCCCGCGCCGCGGCCTTCGCCGTGGTGTGCCTGGGGCTCGGTGTGCTCGCCCACGTGTCCGGCGGGGGCGTCGTCTCCGCACCGGCGGCGGCGTGCGCCTTGGCGCTGGCGTTCCTGGTGGCGCTGCCCGCGACCGGCGGTGAACGCGGCCTGGGCGTGATCTGGCCGTTACTGGCAGGCACGCAGGTGGCGTTGCACCTGCTTTTTTCCACGGTTCACCTCATCGCGCCGCTGGCCGAGGTCGGCGGGCACGCGCATTCCGGTTCCGGGCTGGTCCCCGGGCTGGGCATGGTGGTGGCGCACGGCTGGGCGGGAGCGCTGGCCGCTTTGTGGCTGGCGCGCGGCGAGGCCGCGCTCTGGGCGGTGCTGCGCCGCCTCGCCGTCCGGCTGTTCCGGTTGCTGAGGGTCCGGTGTAGCCAGACGGCCGCGCCTGCCCGCCTATGGCGTACGACTTCCCTCGCACCGCCGCTCCTGCGGTCCGCGCTATTGCGGTACGCGCTCAGCGGGCGGGCCCCGCCACTGCCGATCCGCGGCTGAACCGCTCCCTCTTCACGGGCTGCCCCCACAGGCGGTCCCGTCTCTTCACGATGCCCTCCCGGGCGGACCCGGTCCGCCCTGCTGCCGCCGTGCCCCTCCCCCCAACCGGAGTACGCCCATGCCCGTCCCCGTCCCCGTCCCCTTGTCCGGTTCCCCGGCGTCCGCCGCCGGTCTACGCCTGTCCGCCGTGAGCTGTCGGCACGGCCGGCTCCTCGCGGTGGACGCCGTCGACCTGGCGCTCGCCCCTGGCGAGCATCTGGCCATCACCGGCACCAACGGCTCGGGCAAGAGCACGCTGCTGCGCGCGCTTCTTGGACTGCATCGCGAGGTCTCCGGGGTGATCGAGGTCTCGGGACGGCGGGCGCGCACGCCGGCCGACTGGGCCCGCCGCCGCTCCGAGGTCGCCTGGATCCCGCAGCGCCAAGCGGCTGGCCGCTTTCCGCTGCTGGTGCGCGAGCTACTGGCCAGCGGCGGACACGCCGAGCGGGCGTTCGCCGCGGCCGAAGACCTGGGAGTGGGCGCACTGCTGGAACGCCCGCTGGCCACCCTGTCGGGTGGCCAGTTGCAGCGCGCCTATCTGGCGCGGGCGCTGGGACAGGTCGCGGCCGGGGCGGGGCTGGTGCTGGCCGACGAGCCGACCGCGGCGCTGGACTTCGCCGGTCAGGAGCAGGTCGCCGGCGTGCTGGCCGGGCTGGCGGTGAGCGTGGTGGTGGTCACCCATGACCGGGTGGTCGCCCAGGCGTGCGGGCGGGTGGCTGAGATGGCCGCCGGGCGGCTGCGGGAGGTCCGGTGAACTCGATCTGGACGCTGCTGGAGATTCCCTCGGTCCGGCTGGCCCTGGTGGCGCTGCTGCTCGGTTCGGTGGCGCTGCCGATCGTCGGGGTGTTCATCGTGGGGCTGGACATCATGCCGGTCCGTTTCGCGATGATGCACGTGGCGCTGCTGGGCATCGCGATCGGCCTGCTGACCGGGCTGGATCCGCTGCTGTGCGCGCTGGTGCTGTGCGGGCTGACCGGTGGTGCGCTCACGCCGCTGGCCCGCAGCAGCGCGGGGTTGTCGGGGGCGATGGGCCTGCTGATGACGCTGGCCATCGCGGCGGCGCTGCTGGTGTTGTCGATCTCCGGGGTGAACGCCAACGGGGCGTTCGAGCTGCTGTGGGGGTCGATCCTGGCCACCCGCCCCGGGGACGTGGCCGCGCTCGCCGTCCTGGCCGCGCTCGTCCCGGTGCTGTACGGGCTGCGCAGGAAGGACCTGGCCCTGCTGCTGCACGACCGTGAGCTGGCCATCTGCTCGGGCGTGGCCGTGGAGCGGCTCACGCTCGTCCTGCTGGTGGTGATCGCGGTGGCGATCGCCTCGGCCATCCGGCTGACCGGGGCGTTGCTGGTCGACGCGCTCACCCTGCTGCCCGCCCTGGCCGCGCGCCGGGTCGGCCGGTCACTGTCGGCCATGGTCGGCTGGTCGGTCGCCTTCGGGCTGGTCTTCAACCTGGGCGGCTTCTTCCTCGCCCTGCTCTTCGACTTCCCGCCCGGTCCGGTGCTGGTGCTGGTCGGCGGGGTCTGCACCGTCCTTCTCTACTCGATTCCGGAAAGGATCCTCACGAAATGATCATCTTGCGCCGATTCCGTCTCGCTGCCTTGGCCGCTGTCGCCGCGCTGGCCATGGCCGCCTGCGGGAGCACCGAGGAGGCTTCCCCCTCCGCTTCTCCCACTTCATCCACGGGAGGCGGTTTGAAGGTGGTCGCCGCCTCCACCTGGGAGGCGGGGTTCGCCAAGGCCGCGGGCGCGACCGACATCACGGTGATCGTCCCACCCGGCGTGCACCACGCCGCCGACTACGACCCCAAGCCGTCGGATCTGGCGAAAGTGGCCGAGGCCGACGTGGTGCTGTACGCCGCCTTCGAGGGTTTCGCCGGCAAGCTCAAGGAGGCCGCCGGGTCCAAGGCCAAGCTGATCGAGGTCTCCCTGGACAACGCCCCCGACAAGGTCAAGGCCGAGGTGCGGCGCCTGGGCGGTGAGTTCGGCACCGCCCAGGCTGCCGAGGCGTGGACCGCGGCCTTCGACACCGAGTACACCGCGTTGAGGGAGAAGGTCACCACCGCCACCAAGGGCACCGCGCCGGTGATCGTCTCGCAGGCGTTCGTGGCCTGGGCCTCCGATCTGGCCGGCGCTCAGCCCGCCGGGGTGTTCGGCCCGCAGCCGCCCACCGCCGGCCAGATCTCCGAGCTGGCCGCCAAGAAGCCCCGGCTGGTGCTCGACAACTCCGCCATGCCCGGTGGGGACGCCCTCGCGGGTGTCGAGGCCAAGCGTGTGGTCATCAACAACTTCCCCGACCAGGGGCTGGATCTGCTCGCCGTGTACCGGGCAGGCGCCGACGCGCTGACCGAGGCCCTGGGCTGACCGATTGTGCGGGGCGGTTCCGTACGAGCCGCCCCGCCCCCCTTTTTTTCTGGAAGGAGGCACGTGGACGTTCCCGTGCTCATCGTCGGCGGAGGACCGGTCGGCCTGTGCGCGTCGATCGCGCTGTCCGGGTTCGGGGTGCCCTCGCTGCTCGTCGAACGGCATGCGGCCACCTCGGCCTTCCCTAAGGGGCGGGCGCTCAGCATCCGCACCATGGAGGTGCTGCGCCGCTACGGCCTGGAGGAGGCCGTGCTGGCCGCCGGAGTTCCCCGCGAGGAGAGCCTGCACTTCTTCTTCGGCACCTCCCTGACCTGCGCCGACCACATCCGTAACAGCAACCTGCCCGACCCGGCGCGGGCGGCCTTCAGCCCTGCCTTCACCGCGGTCTGCTCCCAAGACGTGCTGGAGCCGCTGCTGCGCGAGCACGCCGAGTCGCTCGGCCCCGGCTGGGTGCACTTCGGCCAGGAACTGATCGCGTTGGAACAGGACGAGCAGGGGATGACCGCGCGGCTGCGCGACACCGACGGACAGACCTCGACGATCCGTACCACCTATGTCGTCGCCGCAGACGGCGCCGACAGTTTCGTACGGCGTGAGCTCGGCATCGCCATGTCGGGCGAAGCCGCCCTCAGCCGCAATCTCAACATCCTGTTCGAAGCCGACCTGCGCCCACACCTCGCCGACCGGCTCAGCCTGATCTACACCATCGCCAATCCCGCACTGACCGGCACGTTCATGACGGTGGACAACCGGCGCCGGTGGCTGTTCAACCTCGTCCACGACCCCGCGCGCCGCGCGGTCGACGACCTGACCCCCCGCGACTGCGCCGATCTGATCCGCGCGGCGGCGGCCGTACCGGATCTCGACATCGACGTGATCGCGACCCAGGAGTGGACCGCCGCCGCGTTGCTGGCCGACCGTTACCGGGCAGGCCGGGTGTTCCTGGCCGGAGACGCGGCACATGCCATGACTCCCTACGGCGGATTCGGGATGAACTGCGGCATCCAGGACGCCGACAACCTTGTCTGGAAACTCGCCGCCGTCCTGCAGGGCTGGGCGGGGCCCGAGCTGCTCGACTCCTATGAGGCCGAGCGGCGCCCCGTCGGGGCCGACACCGTCACCCAGAGCCGTCGCAGCCTGCTCGCGACGCTGGAATCCACCGCCGTCATTCCGGGCGTGGACGGGCCCCTGCCCCGCTCGCGCCCCAGTGACGGGCTCGTCTTGGGCTATGCCTACGACGGCCCCGGCGCGGCGGTGGTCTCCGACGGCACACCGTCACCCGACCTACCGGATCCGGTCTCCGCCTACCAGCCCTCAGCCCGCCCAGGACATCGCGCTCCCCACCTGTGGATGCGCCATGACGGGCACGAGATCTCCACGCTTGACCTCGTCGGCACCGGCTTCACCCTGCTCACCGGACCGGACGGAGCAGCCTGGCGAGAGTCGGCGCCGGAGGGTGTGCCGCTGCTGGTGCACGCGGGAGACACAGATATCGCCGCTGCCTACGGCATCGAGACCGACGGGGCCGTCCTCATACGTCCTGACGACCACGTCGCCTGGCGGTGTCCCCGGCTGCCGGATCATCCGGAGCAGGCCGTCGCCCAGGCGCTTACCACGACGCTCAGCAGGCGAAGGGGCTGATCACTCCGGTGAGGATCGCCAGCCCCACGGCCAGGAAGAAATCGCCCCATACCAGTTCGTGGCGAGTGGCCACCCCATGGCCGACGTCGTAGCACCCGTTCAGGAGGCGGCCGTCGTGCAGGTGCTCTGTGACCAGTTCGCGGAGCACGGCGGCGGCCCGATCCCGCAGCCGGGCCGCCTCGTCCCCAGAGGCCCGCGCGGCCAGCTTGAGAGCGGCGACGGCCTCGATCGCGGCGGCCGAGGTGTCCGGCGGCCCGCCGGGACATGCCAGGGGGATGGCGGGCGAGGCTGCCGCGAAGCGGGCCGTCACCTGGGAATGGCCCAGCAGCCTTTGCCGCTCACCCTCGTCACCTGCGTCGGCGACCGCCAGCGACAGCCACGCCACCGTACGACTCCAGCCGGGCGCCGGATCGGAATGGTGCGCCCAGGCGCCGTCCGGCAGTGCCCGCCAGGCCGGGCGCAGTTCCCGCTCACCCGTCGTCAGCCCGAGCTGCAGATCGAGCTGGGTACGGGCGGCCGTGATCCCGGCGGGCCCCGACAGGCGCAGGAGTTGCAGGAGGCCGGGCAGCCCGTCGACCCGAGCCACCTCGCGGGGACCGCCGAACGCCTCCCCCCAGGGCACCAGCCCGAGCCCGGGGTCGTAGGCGTTCAGGCAGGCGCGGGCCGCGCGGTCGCGAAGCGCCGCCGCCGCGGCGTCCCCACCCGCCACGCCGAACGCGGTGCCGTACCAGAAGATCAGACCCCGGGTCGCGGTGTCGGCCTCGATCCAGGGGCCGAGCAGCGCGGTGCGGCCGGTCGCGGCGGCTCGGTCGGCGAGATCACCGCTCATGATCGCCCGCAGCCAGAGCAGGCCCGCCCAGAAACCACCGGTCCATGACCCGCGGGCGGTGGTCGTCCAACGGCCGGAGCCGGGGTCTGCGTGTAGCGGCCATCGCCCGGCCACTTCGGTTTCGGTTGTCCCTGCCCGAACCAAAAGCTCCACCAGCGCTTTCTGCGCCCAGATCATCGGCGCGCTCCGGCCCGGAACCGCAGTGGTGCCGCGACGGCGGCAGCGGCGGCGAACTCGGCGGCCACCAGCACCCAGCCCGGCCCGTACCCCATGAGCTCGACGAGGATCGCGAACAGTGGCGGCCCGGCGGCGAAGCCGGTGAAGAAACCCGCCGAGACGAGCCCGGAGGCACGACCGGCACTACGAGGGTCGGCACGCTTGATCACCGCGACCATCGTGACCGCGTTGCCCGCGACGGCGAAGGCGCCGACGGCCGCCGCCCCGGCCCAGACCAGAAAGGGAACCGACGAGGCCGCCACGAGCAGCAGGGCGGCCCCGCACGCTCCCGCCGCGAGGGGGGCCAAAAGCACTTCGGGCCGGCCCAGACGGCCGGCCCGCCGCGACCAGCCGACCCGGCCCGCCACCCCGGTGACGCCCAGCGCGGCGATCAACCATGCCGCCACGACCGGCCCCAATCCCAGCCGCTCCACCCCGAACAGCGCGAGGTAGGTGTTCACCGCGGCGATCCCGCACCCCAGCAGGAAGGAGAACAGCGCCAGCTGGCCGACGCGGGCGCGCGGCATGTCCAAAGGAGGCGGCGCCTGCGCGAGGCCGGGGTCGGGCGGCAGCGCGCGAAGGGCCCAGTAGGCGACGAGGGCGGCGAGCGCGGCGGCCGTCCACACCGAACCACGCCATCCCGTCCAGGCGGCGAGCGCCGCCAGCGGCAGTCCCGCCGCGAAGGCGCCGAGCTGCACCCCGGACTGCTTCCAGCCGGTGACCGCGCCGCGCCTGGCCGGTTCGACCACAGCCAAAATGATCTTGTTGGTCGCGGGGTTGGCCAGCGCCTGCGGCAGCCCGCCCAGGGCCACCGCCGCCAGCAGGACGAACGTGTTCGAGGCGGCGCCGATCAGGGCCAGCGCCACCGCGGCCAGCAGCAGCAGGGCGACCAGGCTGCGACGGGCGCCCAGCCGGTCCACCCAGCGACCGGCGGTGAGCGACAACAGCGCGGCGACCCCGAACCCGGCGGTCGTGGTCAGGCCGATCGCCGCACGGGAGATACCCGCCTCCCCGACCAGGCGCGGGCCGAGCGCACCGATCAGGAAGAGCTGAAGCATCGACACACCCATGGCCGCGGTGAGCAGAACGGTCACCCACCGTTCCCCGGCCATGCCGGGAGCGGGGCCTGCCGGTCGTTCCAGCCGCATCGCGGCCTCCTTCCCCTGGCGGAGTCCTGGTGACGACCGCGCTCCAGACAGTCGCTCGCGGGCCCGCCGAGGTTCCCACGAGAGCGGGCGCGATGACGCGACCCGCACGAGAAGCCGTCCGGCCACCTCGCGCACCACGCCCTCGTGGCCCACCTGCCCGGCCCCAGTGGCCGCCCCGCCCCTGTGCCCCTGTCTCCTCCACCAGCCCGTCAGGGGCCACCCATCTCCGGACCGTGTATCCGTTCTGCACCGCGACCCAAGGAACGACCATCATGAGTTCTGTCACGCGCGACCACCGCGCCCCCGACCATGACACCCCCGCATGCTCTGACGAGCAGCTGACGGTGCTCGCACTGGCCGCGCGCGGAGGAGCGCCCGCGGACGTCGAGGCCTTCACCCGTGCGGTCTACACCGATGTAAGCAGATTCATCGCCTACCTGGCCGGGACCCCGTCGGCGGAGGACCTGACCCAGGAGACGTTCGTGCGCGTCCTGCGGAGTCTGCCCTGCTTCGCCGGCCGCTCGTCGGCCCGGACCTGGCTTTTGTCCATCGCCCGGAGAGTCGTCGTCGACCGGTTCCGATCGGCGTCCTGCCGTCCAAAGATCGCCGATCTCGCCGACTGGCAGGCCGCCGCCGAACGATGTCAGCCCCGTGGGCTACCGGGGCGTGAGGACGGAGTGGTCCTGGCGGACCTGCTGGCCAAGGTGCCCCGCGAGCGGCGTGAGGCCTTCGTGCTCACCCAGATCGTCGGCCTGCCCTACGCCGAAGCCGCCTTGTTGATCGGCTGTCCGATCGGCACGGTGCGCTCCCGGGTCGCGCGAGCCCGCACCCAGCTCATCGAATCGCTGCAAGCCGCCGACCGGGCCGCCTGATCGAAGACCCTTTCCCGGGCCGGAGTCACCCCGGTCCGGGAGGCGCACCCTGCACAGCAGCGAGGCATATTAGAAAACGGCGAGGAGCCATGCGAATCCTTGGGTGATCACACCTAAAAGAACAAGCAGTACCGCGTCTCGGAACACAGTGATGTGTGTGGCGACGGTGTTTTCTCCAATGCGTACCGTACGCGCATAGGAAAGCGCGAGAATCGGGAGAATCGGTGGCGACTGTCTCGAAAGCCGTGTGCTGTCGATAGTACCGATCTCTTTGCGAACCACGGTGACGGCAGCTGACCCCAAAAGCCCAAGCATCGTGCTGGTGATGCTTACGCACCAGACGACAAACGACCATGGAGTCGGAGCCGCAGTTATGGTTTGAACGCTAGCAAGGACGACCAGGAGAAGCGCGAGAGCGGTCGGAAACAGAAATTGGGCGCGTCCGCGAATCTGCTCCAGGTCACTCAACTGCCGATCGAGCTGTCGGCGCCCTTCTTCGACGAGAAGAGTTAACTCTACCGAGTCCCAATCGCGCATTTCACCGGGTTCAACACGGTGAAGAGCGAAAACGGGCACCTTGCGACCAGGCCATAGCCCGGATAGATGCCGAAGATAAACCGTGACTTCAGATGGCAGCGCATCTTTTTCTGCCACTATGAATTCCGCCCCAGCCAGGAGGCGATAGCCGATGTGACCGGATCTGCGACGCTAGAGGGAAGGAAAAGCCATTGGCCCGCCGGGTTAACGTCCAACAAGTAGGCGCCGTCATCGCCGATCACCCAATCCTGGCTGGTGTAGCCCAAGCTCAGTTCGGCCGCAATGGAAAGGGCTCCGCCTGCAACCTCCTCTGGTAGATCAACAGGAGTGAACGATCGATGCGCAATCGGGGCGGCGCGCCAGTCCATCGGCTGACCTGATGCGTCAAGCTCAGCCCCCCAAGCATCGCCGCAGACCGTCACAACACGTAGGTGAGAACGGGCCGCGATCCGTTCCTGAATCAAAAAGGGTGCCGCCGCGAGCGCCTGCAACTCGGGAGAGTCGGCGTTTACGGCGGTTGCGAACACCGTGAAGGGCTGATCGCCGTCGAAAAAATGCCCCGGACCAAGCGGCTTGAGAACGAGATCGAAACCCACTGCATCCCGCACCGCTACGGGATCGTTAGTGACAACAGTGGGTGGAGTGCGAACCCCGATCCGCATGGCCGCAGCATATTGAACGAGTTTGTTTTCTGAGGTGATGAGTGCATCGATGTCCGTAAGCCATTCGACGCCACAGGTGCGTAGCGCAGCTGTGAGAAGTGTCAGCCAGGCCGTCTTCTCTGCGGCCTCGAGAGACTCGACCGCTACCCCTCGGTTCCAGTCGGCGGGAGCCAGCCGACGGATCCATCCGCGGATGCCTCGGTCCGAAGCCAGCTCGATATTCGCATCATTGCCGGTAAGAGTCAGCCGGGCGTCCTGCATGCAATAAACGCTATCTGCCAACGTGGCAGCGTTCATAACATACGGCGGAGGCGAAGATTTAATCTGATCGAGGACCGCCATGGCATGCGGGTCATCCAGGTCGCCGATCACGATCGAGGCGGATGATTGGCTCACGGCATAGGAAGGCCGGTGCCCGGAAACGCACCGACCGCTCGGTCGTTGTCGACAGTTTCGATCGCTTCGGTGATTATCGTGTCAGGTGGTGGTTCACTCATCGCTGATGGCGAGGCCTGGCCAAGTCGCCGATATAACCCTCGGCGCCGTTCGGGAGTCGGCCAGGCTTCGCCGGAATCTTCCGTAACCATCGCGTAAGGCTACGCCATCAAGGATCAGTTCGCAGGTAGTCCCGGCACGTAAAACAGAGCGAACGAGCGATCTTCGTCGACAGTTTCGATTGCCTTGGTGTTCAGAGTGTCAGGCGGATCCTCATCGGGTCGCGCAACTGCCGGTTCGGACAGCAGGGAGTACAGCGAGAGCGAGCCGCCATCGGCTGCCGTTGATATGACCACGAGCATCCAGCGTAGTTGCGTCTCAGGGGTAAGGCGACCCTGAGCGCTGAATTGCTGACTGGGTTTTGCGGGGTTTCTCACCGGGCCGGAGTTGCCACCGGCCTGGGAAGATCGCACTGATCCGTGCTACCCGCGAAGCAGTAGATCGCGTAGCGCGTTCCGGTCGGGCTTGCCCGCCGGGGTCAGCGGCAGTTCCTCCACCACCAGCAGGTGTTCGGGGTGCTTGCCCCGATCGAGTCCCTGCTGAAGCAGGTGGGAGGTGAGGCCGGCGAGGTCAGGAACGTGGCCGGGGCGCGGCACCACGCAGGCCGCCAGCCGCTCCCCCATCACCTGGTCGGACACTCCCAGGCACACCACCTCGCGCACCTCGGGATGGGTCGCCAGCGCGTGCTCCACCTCGGCCAGGCTGATGTTCGCACCGCCGCGGATGACGACCTGCTTGAGCCTGCCGATCAAGCGCAGCCGCCCGTCGGCGTCGATCAGACCCAGGTCACCGGTGCGGACCCAGCCTTCGGCGGTGCGGTAGCGCTGGTTCAGCTCCGGTGCGCCGACGTAGCACATCGGGGTCATCGGGCCCCGTGCGATGATCTCGCCGAACTGCTCTCCGTCCGGCGCGGCGGCGATGCGGATCTCCGCCACCCGAGGGTCCGGCAGGCCCACCACCACGCCGGGGCCGGGATCGTTCATCGGGACCGGGCGGAACCCGCTGTGGCAGTTCACCCCGTCGGCGGAGCCGTACAGGTTGATCACCGGGCAGCCGAAGGCCTCACCAGCCTCAGTGGCCGTGGCCGCGTCCAGCTCCGCGCCGCCCAGTACCAATGCGGTCAGGGGTGGGGTCGTCCCGAAGTCCGGGTGGTCGAGCATCATGCGGATCATGGTCGGTACGGCCAGCACGTGGGTGGGCCGATGCTCACGGATCGCGGCCAGCGCGGACCGGGGGGAGAAATGGTCGAGGAGCACCAGGCAGCCGCCGTGCCGGGCCAAGGTGACGGCGGTGCCGTTGCTACCGAAGGCCGAGGCGAGCGGGACCAGGAACAGGCAGCGTGGCGTGCTTTCGTCGGGGATGAGGGTGGCCATGAAGTTGCCCCGCCCACCGGCGAGCGCGTTGTGGGAGTAGGCGACCATCTTGGGTTCCGACTCCGACCCGGAGGAGACCAGGATGCGGGCCGCACTGTCGGGGTCAGGCCTGGCCGGGACGAAGGCGCCGCCGTCGGCCGACAGCACCTCACTCCAGGCGACGCTGCCCGGCGGAGGTTCCTGCGGACCGGCGGCGATCACCGCCCGCAGGCCCGGCAGATCGCCGGCCGCGGCCACCAGGTCGCGGGCATGGGCGGCGCCCCGGTGGTCGATGGCGGCGATGACGGCCCGTGCGCCGGAGCGGCTCAGCAGGGAGGTCGCTTCGGCCACCCCCCGACCTGCGGGGAACGGCAGTGCCACCGCGCCGAGTGCCGCCACGGCCAGGTCCGCCACGACCGCGTCCCGGCCGTTGGGCAGCTGGACGCCGACGACGTCGCCCTCGCAGACGCCGAGCCCGCGCAGCCCTGCCGCGGCCGCCCGGGCCAGGCGGTCCAGTTCGGCGTAGCTGAGCTCGCCCGCCGTGTCGATCACCGCGATTCGGTCCGGGGCGGCCAGGCGGCGGGTGCGAAACAGGACGTACAGGTCGAGGTCCGGGCAGGTGCCCTCGGCGGCCCACCGGCGCCTCAAGGTGGTGGGTACCAGGTCGTCCAGGTGCAGGGTCATGCGAACCTCCAGGGAGCGGGTACGGCCAGGGCCCCGTGCTCGTCACGGGCGAGGGCGGCTGCGAAACGCGGGTCGGCGGGCAGGGCCTCCAGCGAGGTCGTCACGGCGGTGGCCCGCAGCCCCCGGCGCCGAAGCGAGGCCAGGGCCTCGGCCGAGGTCATCGCGGTGATCTCGTTGAGAGAGGTCGCGCCCACCTGTCCGGTGGAGTCGTCGGCGACGCTCACCCAACCGTCCGTCGTCCGCAGGGGACGGCGGAAACCCTCCGGAGCGCGGGCCCTCCCACCGTCGGCGGCCCGGCGCAGCGCGGGCCCGGTGAGCAGCTCGGCCGCGCCCAGCAGCGAGGAGTCCACCCGCACGGCGCGGCCGTCGCGCTCGCGCAGCAGGAGTCCGGCGAGCACCGCCTCGGCACCGAGCAGGCCGCCGAGAACGTCCAGCAGGGTCATCAGCGACGGCGCGGCCGGCTCACCGGCGGGCCGCACGGCCTCGCCCACACCGGTGCGGGCCTGAACCATGAAGTCGGTTCCCAGCGGCACGTCGGCCAACCGCCCGGCCCAGCCGCTGGTGTAGACGTAGACCAGGGCGGGGTTGACCGCCGACAGGTCGCGGTCGTCCAGGCCGAGGCGCTCGGCCGTGCCCGGCGCCCAGTTGTGCACAAAGACGTCCGCGTCCGCGACCAGGTCGCGCAGCCCGGCCCGGCCGGCGGCCGACTTGATGTCGATCTCCACCGCGCGTTTGCCCCGGTTGAGCGCCAGCCACCGGGCCGACAGATCACCGCACATGGGCGGCATGCCGCGCAGCGGATCCCCGCCAGGCGGCTCGATCCGTACCACGTCCGCGCCCAGCAGGCCCAGCAGGTGGGCGGTCAGCGGCGCCTGGATCCGCCGCCCGGCCTCCAGGACCGTGAGCCCGGCCAGGGGGCGGGCGGTCTCGGCCTCCGTGCCCCGCGCGGGCGGTCCGCACATCGGAACAAGCGGCGACAGCCGCCAGGGCGCCGCCGGGCGGGGTTCGGCCAGACGGTCGGTGAGGGAGCGCAGCGCGCACACCGAGGCGCCCGACTCCGTCGCGGCGTGCCGCACGCCCTCCCAGGTCGCCGCGCGAGCCTGCGCGTGCAACTCCTCGGGAAGTGGACAGCAGGCGGTGGCGTAGCGGAACTGGAAGGACTTCCACGCCGATCCGGCGAGACGCTCGGCCACCCCCAAGGCTCGCCAGAACGTCACCCACGCGGCCGGGTCGAGGGTCTCGACCTCGAAACACACACCATCGGCCGTGGTGAAGGGCGGCCCGCCGGGCGAGAACGGCACCGCCTCCTCGTCCCCGGCCGTGGCGGCCGCCAGATACTGGCCGACGGCGAGCAGCCCGGCCAGGTCCACCCCGGTCCGCACGGTCTCGACCGCACAACCGCGGGCCCGCCCGACCAGGGCGGCCAGGAGTCCCTGGACGGCCAGTACCGAGCACGCGGTCGTCAGGTAGTCCGCGGCCAGGCCACGCGGCTCGCCGTCGCGGCGGCCGTGCACGTGGGCGACCCCGGTCGCGGCCTGCGCGGTGGCCTCGTCGCTCACCTCCTCCCGCGGGGCGAGAGCGGCCCAGACGATCTCGGCGCTGAGCGGGCGCCCGTCCGTACCACTGAGTGACACGATCCCGGGGCCTTCCGACGCGGCCGATCCGAGGTCGGCGGCGCCCAGCAGGACCAGGTGCCGGGCGGCGACGGCGGTGAGGGCGGGTGGCCCCACCGCCCGCAGGCCGAGGCCGTCGAGCGGGTGCGCCGCCGTGACGGTGACGGGGTGTGCCATGGCTCTCCTCTCCCGCGGCGGTGACCGCGAGTCGTGCCTGACCGCGAACGGGAACTCCGCCGCGCGTCTACGCGACCTGTTCCACAGCAGGAAGTCGGATGAAATTTTCAATCAGTTCCCGACATGTCTGGAGTTGGAATGTCACAGCAGGCCGCCATCACGACCGATACCGGACTATCCGACGGGGAGACTTGGGGCGCACCCCCCTGCCCACCGCAGGTGCTTGCACTGCGTAAGCGGGTGGCCGGATTCGTCCGCGAGCAGGTCATGCCGCACGAGGCGGAACTGGACGCGGGCGGCGCGCCCGCGCGCGAACTCCTCGCCCGGCTCAGGCACCGAGCGCGCGCCGAAGGGCTCTGGGGACTGCCTCTGCCGGCGGAGCTGGGCGGCGCGGGCCTGTCGCTGACGGAGTACGCGCACGTGGCCGAGGCCGAAGGCGCGAGCGATCATGGTCCGGGCGTGCTCGGGTCCACGGCGCTGCTGGACGTGACGACCCTGGTCAAACACGCCGACCCCGCCATACGAGACCTCTACCTGCCCCGGGTGGCGAGCGGGCGGCTGACCATGTGCAACGCGATGACCGAACCGGAGGCGCCCGGCTCGGAACCCGGCCTCACCACCACCCGGGCCGTCCAGGAGTCCGACGGCTCCTGGACGGTCCATGGACGAAAGTGGTTCGTCACCGGCGCGGGCGACGCGGACCTGGCCGCCGTACTCGCCCGCACCTGCGGCACCCCACCCTCCACGACCGGCCTGTCCCTGCTGCTCGTCCCCACCCGCGCGCCCGGCTTCCGCGTGGTCCGCGAGCTGCCGGTCCTCGGCGTGGGCGGCCAGTGGGAGATCGCCCTGGACGCGGTCACCGTCCCGCCCGGCCACCTCCTCGGGGAGGCCGGGCGGGGGCTGCACGTGGTCGCCGAACGGGTGAGGCTTGGCCGCCTGCTGCGCTGCCTGCGCTGGCTCGGCCAGGCCGAACGCGCCTTCACCCTCATGCGCGAGCGAGCCCGCTCACGGCCGACGGCCTCGGGACGGCTCGCCGACCTGCAACTCGTCCAGGCGCTCGTCTTCGACGCCCTGCTCGCGATCAGGACCACCCGCCCGCTGGTGTTCGAAGCCGTGGCCCTGGTGGAGGCGGAACTGGACGCCAGGGTCGAGACCGGCCTGGCAAAGGTGGCCGCCGCCCGAACGCTGCAACAGGTCACCGACGCGGCCATCCAGGTCCACGGCGCGGCCGGACTGGGCCCCGACACCCCGCTGCCCGCACTGTTTCGCACCGGCCGGATGGCCCGCCTCCTCGACGGCCCCGACGAACTGCACATCACCACGGTGGCCCGCAGGGTTCTCAGCTGAGTTCACCAGACAGGCACCGCCGTGTGGTGTGCCTCATCATCAAACATGCGCGGAGGCGCGACCCGGTGGAAGGGGCAGCCGCCGTAGAAAACGATCGGCACAGTGAAGGCCGGCGAGCCCCGGGCCCGGTGTCCACAGGATCTGTGGCCAGGGCAATCACCCCGACCCCGGGACCGCGGAGATTACAGCCGCTCCTTCAGCGGTCACAGCGCTCAACACTCGTCGACCGGCCTAGCCACCTCGGTGGTGGATCCGGCGCGCACCACCTCGGCCACCAGATCGGTCGAATCGAAGCCGGCGAGAGTAGTTGACCGCCACGCTCGACCCCGTCGAGCCTGTTCAGCTTGCACTCGGTCCGGCCCGCGCTGGCCCCGCGCAGGTCATGCAGCCGATGGAGAGTTCCGTCGTCACGAAGTGTGCCGCTGTCACCGATGTCCCTGTAGTCGGTGGGATGCCGTGGGTCGGCGTCAGGCGACCTGGAATCCGGCCTGTTCGACGACCCCGCGCATCGCGGGGTCGTCGGCGACCCCCCTCCAGGTCACGTCCATTCTGCCTGTGGGCAGATCGATCGCGACCCTGGTCACTCCCGGCACGTCGTGCGCCTTCTTGGTCAGCGAGGCGACACAGTTCTCACAGTTCATGCCCCGCACCACGTACGTGTTCGTGTCCACGATTCTCTCAATCGATCGGAAGTATGACGATATCGACATTCAGGCACATATCCATAACCCGTCGAACGGGCACCACCGTGAGGTACGGCCAATCAGGCGGCCAGGTTCGATCCTCTTCCCGCTCCGCGATGACGGCACCAAGCTCGAAACCGCAGAGGGACCGCATGCTCGTCGCCACCCGTCCCTCCCACCTCCTGAGTCGGACACGAACCCGGAAAAGTTCCCGCGAGCTGTGGAGGTGATCCGACGGGCTCGGTAAACGAGACCATCGCCGACGCGTACCCCGCCGCGTCACGAACGGAGCGGCCGATTAACGGCTCCGCCGCTGTGCCTCACGAGCCGATGCCGCCCCGGGGGGCGGAGAATGAGATGGGCGCGTTCGGCCCCGGGGACGCTGGTGACATGGGCGTCGACGTCGAACACCTCCCTGACCGAGGGACGGGGTGAGAAGTCGTGCGGGGGGCCACGCGACGATGCGTTCCCCGGCGAGAACGTAGAGGTGGTCGCAGTAGGTGGCGGCTAGGTTGAGGTCGTGCAGGGCGGCGACGACGATGACACCGGTCGAGGTGATCAGGTCGAACAGTTCGAACTGGTGGCGGACGTCGAGGTGGTTGGTGGGTTCGTCGAGCACCAGGATCGAGGATTGCTGGGCGAGGGCACGGGCGAGCAGTACATGCTGTTTCTCACCGCCGGAAGGAGCGGTGTAGCGGCGGTCGGTGAGATGAACGACCCTGGCATGGGTGAGGGCGTCGGCGACGATGGCGGTGTCCTCGGCGGTGTCCAGAGCAGAGGGACGCTTGTGCTGGATGCGTCCCACCGCGGCTATCTCTCAGACCGTGACATCGAAATCGAAGTAGGTCTCCGGGCGAAGCGCGGCGATCAGCTGAGCGGCGCGACGCGAGGTGAGCCGCCACAGGTCCTCGCCATCGACGATGACGTCTCCCCGCATGAGGGGCCAGATCGAGTCGTCCCAGCATTGGTTGGCATGCACATCGGGGAACTGCCGTCGTCATGCCATCGCAACAATGCCCCGCTTGGTAAATGCTGAAGTCTTTGGTGGGCCGATGCGCCAGGATGAACGCTGTGATGGTGGACTTGGACTCCTACGAACTCCTTTGGCCCACGGCATTGTTCGTCACCGAGGGACAGCGGGTAGCGCGCTCCAGCGGGGGAATGTGGAGCGATCGCGTCATCTGGCTACTGACCGAGGCGCTGTCAGGGACAACAGCGGTGGCCGACTTCGAGGATGTCGCGAACCTGAAGGGCTTTGGACAAGCAGATCCCTGGCCTCCGGCGGACCCGTGGGCGTCGGCGTCACCACAGGCGGCAAACGGTGATCCCCAGCGGGAATGGTTCACCGAGCTGATCGATCGAGCCAGCGAACTGCGGCACGCGACCGCTCCCCGAGCGTACTGGCCGCAGCGCCGCACCGACACCTTCCCTTCCTTACACAGTGGTCTCAGGGATGTACGCCGCGAGTTCGCCCGGACCGTCACCGAGTTCGAGGACAACGGCTATCTGGTGGAGGCGTTCGGTGAGGAGTGCGTCGACGATCATCGAGAACTCCCAGACCCTGCGGAGGTCATCGATCGTCGTCTTGGCATCGCCGGACTGTGGCCACTGACCCCCACCGCGTGGGACGACGACACCTTTTACGGACTCGTAGAGGTATTCCATGACCTGGTCAGCCGTCCCCGTCAACGCCGATTTCACTCATGGAACGAGTGCGGCTGGCACTACTCGGAGTTCCACGCCGTCCCTGGACAGACCTTATATCGATGGAAGATCAACCACATGCTGCACTCGGCTGGCATTGAGTACAAGCTCGCCGCCGAAGGGGAAGACCTCGGGCGGTTGGTGGCGGTCACCGATGATGCCCGCAGCCATCTCATCCAGCAGGTCTTGCACGCCTCAACGCCCAATACCAAGGACCAGGTCGAGCACGCGATCGCTCTTTTCCGTAGCCGCTCCACCTCGCCCGAAAACAAGCGTTCGGCGATCATCGCGCTGGCCGGAATCCTTGAGGAGCGTCGTCAGTTGATCCGCGACGACATCGGCAAACCAGACGAAGGCGCGCTGTTCGAGATCGCCAACCGCTATGCCCTGCGTCACCGCAGAGCCGACCAGCGAGGCGACTATGACGCCGCGTTCTTGGACTGGATTTTCTGGTGGTACCTGGCCACGGTGGAACTCACCAATCGTTTGATCGCCGCCCGGCAGTGAGGTGATCTCACCAAGATCAATAAGGGCGGTTGTGATTCGATGCCTTCAAAGCGGCGCCCGCTGACATGAACCGGGATGGATCGCGATGC